>NZ_JANCLM010000038.1:0-65184 GCF_024259445.1 Pseudomonas sp. DVZ6 | reverse complement strand
GCATGAACGCCTGACGCTCGACCGGCGCATTGCCGTCCAGCGGCACGTACACCGCCGCGCACTTGCTCACGGCCAGCTGGGCCGCCAGCAGATCGAACGAGCGAGGCAGCAGCAAGGCCACGCGGTCACCGGCCCGAACGCCCTGTTCAAGCAGGTAATAGGCCAGACGATTGGCCTGGGACTCAAGCTGGGCAAAAGTCCATCGACGCTGACCATGGACTGCCGCCAGTGCATCCGGTGAATTCACGGCCTGGGCTTCGAACAACCGGTGCACCGCCAGGTCACGCGGGTAGTCCCGTGCCGTGCCGTTGAACTGCTGCACCACGCGCTCACGCTCCGCCTCCGGCAAGCGATGCAGGCTGTGCAAGGCGCTCATCGGCGCCTGTTCCAGCGCCGTGACCAGTTGCAGCAGCGCCATGCGCAGCAGCTGGCAGACCCGGCCACCGTCCACTGGCGCCACGACCTGCACCGTCAACCTGAAGTCATTACCGTAATCGTCGACGCTGACCACCAGCGGATAATTGCTGCGCTCCTGCGCGGTCAGCAGCTCGATCCCGGCCCAAGCCGGCCCCTGGGCGGGTTGGCCGGCACTGTGGCGATAGTTCAACAAGCTGGTGAACAGCGCCTGGGACGCCGGCACGCCACTGCAACGCTGGGCCAGGGCCAGGGACGCCTGTTCGTGGGCCAGCAGGCGTGCCAGGCGTTGGTGGGTCAGACGCACGCCATCGGCGACGCCCGCAGCCCCCACGCTGACCCTCAGCGGCAAGGTATTGATGAACATGCCCAGCGCCCGGTCGGCGCCCTCGCCGCCCTGCAGGCGACCGAGCAGCACGGTGCCGAATACCACTTCCTCGCGGCCAGACAACTGCGCCAGCACCTGGCCCCAGGCCTGGTGCACCAGGCTGGCCACGCTGATCCCCAGCGTCCTCGCCTGGCCACGCAGGCGTGCGCCCAGTTCCGGTTCCAACGACTGACGGGTTTCACCGACCTGGCGAGTATCAACCTCGGCCTCACGCAATCCGAACACCTCGGTCGGCGCGTCGATATCGCCCAGCAGCTCGCGGAACAGCGCCTCGTCGGCCCGCGGATCGGCGCCCAGGCGCGCCTGGGCTACATAGTTGCGGTACGGCACGCTGTCCGGCAGCGCCGTCTGCCCTTGCAGCAAGGTACCGATCTCGACCACCAGCTGCTCCACGGCAGTGTGGTCGAGGAGGATATGGTGCAGCAGCAGGGTCGCCTCCAGGCGCCCGGCCTGGACCTGGCTGCTCAGGCGCAACAGTGGCGCCTGCCCCAGATCGAGCCGCAGCGTCTCCAGCGCCGGGCTTGGCACCAGCGGCGCCTCGCGCCAGACCACCTGCACCGCCTCGTCGAGGCCCTGCCAGTGCAGGCTGGTGCGCAGGATGTCGTGACGGACGATGACCTGGTTCAGTGCCGCGACGAACGCGTCCAGCTCGGCTTGCCCGGCAAAGGCGAAACGCGCCTGCACCACATAGGGGTCGGCGCCTTCACTGGCCAGGTGATGGTAGAGAATGCCCTGCTGCAACGGCGCCAGGCCGTAGATATCCTGGACATTGGCCAGGCCACCGGGGATCTGCCGCACCAGCGCATCGATGGCGTCCTGGTCGAGGCTGGCCAGGGGCAGCATATCCGGGGTGATCCGCGTGCAATCGGCGGGGATGCGGTTGGCCGGCACGGCGACGGCCGCATGCCCGCCCACCGATGCGGCCAGCGCTGCCAGGGTAGGCTGGCTGAACAGCACCCGCACATCGGCTTGCAGCGCCTGCTGGCGCATGCGTTCGACCAGACGCACCGCCAGCAGCGAGTGACCGCCCAACTCGAAGAAGTTGTCGTCTCGGCCTACCGCCTCGACCCCGAGCAGGTCAGTCCAGATCGCCGCCAGGGCGGTCTCGACCGGCCCCTCGGGTGCCTGGTACTGCCGCGTCGGCGCCTCGGGCGCCGGCAGGGCCTTGCGGTCGACCTTGCCGTTCGGTGTCAACGGCATGGCCTCAAGGTGGATGAACAGTGCCGGCACCATGTACTCGGGCAATTGCCCCAGCAGATGCTCACGCAGCTCTTGCGCGACCTGGGCCTGACCGCTGTGGTAGGCCACCAGGCGTGGGCCGCTGTGCGGGTGCTGGTGAACCAGCACCAGCGCCTCGCGCACGCCAGGCAGACGGTTCAGGCAGGCCTCGATCTCGCCCGGTTCGATACGCAGGCCGCGCAGCTTGACCTGATGGTCGTTACGGCCAATGAACGCCAGGTTCCCGTCCGCGCGCTGACGCACCAGGTCACCGCTGCGGTACAGGCGCTCGCCCTCTACGAACGGACTGTCGATAAAGCGCTCGGCCTGCTGCCCGGCCAGCCCCAGATAGCCCCGCGCCACCCCCGCGCCACCGATGTGCAAGTGCCCGGCCACGCCCCACGGCAGCGGCTGGTCGGCGTCGTCGAGGACGTACAGGCGGGTATTGTCGATGGGTCGGCCGATCGGCAGCGCGCCGTGGGGCACAGGTTGTCCGGGCTCCAGGGTGAAGACGGTGCAGTCGACCGTGGTTTCGGTGGGTCCGTAGACGTTGTGCAGGCGCACCTGCGGCAGTCGCTCGCGCACCTGGCGCGCCAGGGACTCGGTCAGCTCGCCGCCACCGCAAACGATATCGGTCAGGCTCGTGCACTGCGCGCTGCGCGCCTGCTCGACGAACTGCTGCAACAGCGCCGGCACGAACTGCACCACGCTGACCTGCCGTTCGATGATCTCCCGTGCGACATAATCCGCGTCGCGCTGGCCGTCCGCTCGCGCCAGCACCAGGCGCAACCCGCTGCCCAGCGGCCAGAACAGCTCCCACACCGAGGCGTCGAAACTGATCGGCGTCTTGTGCAGCAGCGCGCCGTCAGCGCTGGTCGGGCACAGCCCGGCGGCCCAGCGCACCAGGTTGACCACGCTGCGGTGCTCGACCATCACCCCCTTGGGCGTGCCGGTGGAGCCAGAGGTGTAGATCACATAGGCCAGGTGCCGTGGGGTGAGCCCGGCCACCCGTGGGCGGGTGGCCGGCAAGGCTTCCCAGGTCGGCTGGTCGAGGTCGACCTGCGGTACCGCCACCTCGCCCGCTACCTCGCGGGTAGCGCTGTGGACCAGCACCGCCAGCGGCGCGCTGTCTTCGAGCATATGACGGATGCGCCCGGCCGGGTAACCCGGATCGAGCGGCACGTAGGCGCCACCCGCCTTGAGGATGGCCAGCAGGCCGACCACCATCGACACGCCGCGCTCGATGCAGATCGCCACCCGGTCGTCAGGTTTTACCCCAAGTTCGATCAGGTGATGGGCCAGGCGGTTGGCCTGCTCGTCGAGTTGGCGATAGCTCAGTCTCTCGCCATCGGCCTCCAGCGCAACGGCGCTGGGGCGCAGCTGCGCCTGGTGTTCGAACAGGGCGTGCAGCGGCAGGTCCAGGTCATGGTCGACCGCCGTGTCATTGCAGTCCACCAGCAGGTGATGGCGTTCCTCGACCGTCAGCACCGGCAGGTCCAGCAAAGGCCGCTCGGGCTGCTGCTCGAGCGCCTCCACCAGCCCTTCGAAGACTTGCCGCAACTGCCCGCACACGCGCTCGGCGCCCCACTCGGCGAGCGCCTGGACCGTCAGGCGCAGGTCCTCGCCCAGGTCGTCGACGGCCAGGCTCAAAGGGTAGTTGGTGCGTTCCTCGGCCCCCACCACATCGATGCCCGGCGCCACCGCGATCACCTCGGCCGCATCGCCCGCGGCACTGTGGCGGTAGTTGAGCATGCTGTTGAACAGCGGCGTCGGTGCCAGCACGCCGCTGCAGCGCTGGGCCAGGGCCAGGGGCGCCTGCTCATGGCCGAGCAACGCCGTCAGTTGCCGATGGGTGACCAACAGCGCCTCACGCACGCCCTGCCCGCGCAGGTCGACGCGCAGCGGCAAGGTGTTGATGAACATCCCCAGGGCCTGTTCAGCGCCCTCACCCGCCGCCATGCGCCCGAGCAGCACACTGCCGAACACCACCGACTCACGTCCAGACAACGCCCCCAGCAGGCGCGCCAGCCCCAGGTGCATGATACTGGCCGGGCTCACCCCGAGCAGCCTGGCCTGGGCCCGTAGGCGCTGGCTGAAGCCGGAAGCCAGGGTCAGCCTGGCTTCCTCCATGGCCTGGCCGGCCACCTCCTGGACGCCAAAGGCCAGGGTCGGCTCGTCGATATCGGCGAGCATGGCGCCGAAGAAGGCCTCATGGGCCTGTTCATCCTGGGTCTGCCGACTTCTGGCCAGCAGGTCGCGGAACGGCACCGGGGCCGGCAGTCGCTCGCCCTCACCCGCCAGGTAGGCCTGGATCTCGCGGCGTACGATATCCAGCCCGGTGTGATCCATGACGGTATGATGGAACAGCAGCAAGGCCAGAACCTCGCCGTCGCGGGCCTGGGCATGCACCAGGCGCAACAGCGGCGCCTGGCCCAGGTCCATGCGATAGCGGTGGGTGTCGAAGCGCTCGCGCAACTGTCCCAGCGCATCCCCGTCGTCGTTCAGCTCGACGGCCTCGCAGACCAGCGGCGCCTTGCGCCACACCACCTGCAGCGGCTGGTCGAGGTATTCCCAGGCCAGCGCCGTGCGCAGGATGTCGTGGCGCTGGATCACCCAGTCGAGGGCCTCGGCGAACGCCTGCAGGCGTACAGGGCTGGCAAAGCGCAACTGCGCCTGCAACACGTAGGGGTCGCCCTCGGCCGCCGTGAGGTAGTGGTAGAGCATGCCCTCCTGCAGCGGTGCCAGCGGGTAGATGTCCTGCAGGTTGGCCGCGCCGCCGGGCAAGGTGGCGACGATGCGGTCGATGGCCGCCTGTTCGAGGCCGGCCAGGGGCAGCATGTCGGGGGTGATGCGCAACGCCGGGCTCAGCCAGCCATGGTCCAGGCCGGCGAGCATCTCCAGCAGCGCCGGCTTGTGGGCCGCCAATGCATCCCACAGGGCGTCATCGAGGGTGTCTTCATCGCCTTCGACGATCAGGTCGGCCTCCTCGCGCTGGAGTCGGATCGCACGGGTGGAGAGCGCTGCCATGAGTTCGTTGAAGAGCATTGGTAAGCATCCTGCTTTAGCCAGTCGGAAATGCTCGGAACGCTAATGGATCGAGGTGGGGCGGGCTGACATGGGAAGGGGGGACAATGGTGGGTGTTCAACAGGGGAGTTGCAGCGCCTGGGCGATCGAGCGCCGCGCGGGCGGCGCTCGGTCTCATAGGCGCTGCAAAACCATCGCCAAACACCCAACAGCCACCCCGCGAGCCCCCATCATTGCAATTGCCCCCCGCCTGCCCCAAGCTCTGCGGTATCGCCACCCCGGACCGCCAGATGCAACGACGCCACCTGATCCAGATCGCCCTGCTGCTTGTACTGGTACTGCCCATCGCGATCGGCTACCTGTGGCGTGACCAGCAGCCCGCGGCGCCCAGCCTGCCGCCGCACAGCTACGCCAAGGCCCTGCGCCAGGCCCACGACGGCCTGCCGGGCGCCGCCCGGGTGCTCTACCAGCAGCTGCAACGCGACGACCTGCCAGCGATCCGCCGCGCCGCGCTGTACGCCGAACTGCCCCATTATCCGTCGCCACAGGCACTGAAGCTGGCCCAGCAAGACCTGGAGCACGCCGACCCACTGGTCCGCCGCGCCGCCATCGCCAGCATCCGCCGCCTGCTGCCGGCCGCCCAGCGCAGCCTGGTGCTGGGCCCGCTGCTGGAAGATGACGAGCAAAGCGTGCGTTTCGCTGCGGTAGACGCGCTGCTGGGCCTCGACCCCGACGCCATCGGCCTGTACTTTGGCCCCTTGCAGGATGCCCTGGAGCAATACGAGCAGACCCTGGAGCAACAGCCTGACGACGCCGCGGCCCAGGTGCACCTGGCCCGCCTGTACATGCATGAGCAAGCCTACGACGCGGCCACCAGGGCCCTGCAACGCAGCCTGGCGGTGGCGCCCGAGGGGCTGGACGCCCTGGCCACCCAGGTGCGCCTGCTGGAACAGCAAGGCCGCCACGACGCCTCCCGTGAAGTGCTGGCCAAGGCCTTGGCGCTGCGCCCCGACTCGGCGTTCCTGCAATACGAACTGGGGCGCTGGCTGACCCGCCACGAGCAACAGGAATACGCCCTGCTGGCCCTGGCACGCGCGGTCGAACTGGAACCGGAAAACAACGAATACCGCTATACCCTGGCCGTCACCCTGCACCAGCTGGAACAGGTGGATGCCGCGCAGAAGCAGCTGGAAACCGTGCTCAACCGCCAGCCCGCCAACCGCCGGGCGCGGGTGTTGCTGATCGAGTACTGGAAGGAAACCGGCCAACTGCAGAATGTCCAGGTCCTGCTGGCCGAACTGGAACGGCAGAACCCGGACGACCCCTACCTGCAGCAGGGGCTCTGAGCCCCCCTATCAGGCCTGCAACATGCGCTGAATCTGCACGACCAGCGTCTGCAGCGAGAACGGCTTGAACATCAACGCCGTGCCCGGCTCATCGAGCAACGCCTGCTCGACCGGGTCGCTGGTGAAGCCGGTAATGAACAGGATCTTCTGCTCCGGCTTCATCATCCGCAGCGCCTTGGCTACCTGGCGCCCGCTGAAGCCTCCCGGCAAGCCGATATCGGTGATCACCAGGTCGAACGGGCCGCGATGCCGGAACTCGCCCAGTGCGCCATTGGCATCGGCCACATCGCACACCTCGAAGCCGCATTCGACCAACGCCTCTTTCATCAGGCCGCGCAAGTTGACTTCGTCATCGACCAACAGCAGCCGCTCGCCCCGGGCCTGAACCGGCAACGCTTGCGGGGCGATGCTCTCGGGCATCACACCCGAATGGCGCGGGAACATCAGCACCACCCGCGTCCCTTGATCCAAGGTCGATTCGATCCACGCCTGCCCCCCCGACTGGCGCACGAAACCATGCACCATGGGCAGCCCCAGGCCCGCCCCCTGCCCCAACGGCTTGGTGGTGAAGAACGGCTCGAAGGCCCTCGCCACATCCTCCCGGGACATGCCGTGGCCATCGTCCTCGATCTGCAACGTGACGTAGTCGCCCGCCGGCAAACTGGCCGGCCCCTCGCAACCCGACGCCAAGCGTTCGTTGGAAGTGCTGATCGTCAGGGTGCCCTTGCCAAGACAGGCATCCCGGGCATTGCTGCAAAGATGCAGGAGGGCGTTGCGTAATTGATCGGAGTCGACCTGCAACAGCCAGGGCGCAACATCCAGCTGCCAATCCAGGTGCATTTCGGCGCCGAGGGTCTGGCGCAACAAAGGCTCCATCTCCCGCAGCAGGTGATTGATGTTCAGTGGGTAGGGCGACAGTGGCTGGCTACGGGCGAAGGCCAGCAGGTTCTGGGTCAGGCCAATGGCGCGCTGGGCACATTCCCGGGCCATCTGCACATACTCCTCGACACGCTCCATCCGCCCTTGGGCCAGGCGCCGTTCGAGCAGTTCGAGGCTACTGCCGACACCGGACAGCACGTTGTTCATTTCATGCGCCAGGCCACCCGCCACCTTCACCACGGTTTCCATACGCTGGCCGTCCCGCACCGCCGCCTCGGCCAGGCGTTGGACCGCCTGGCGGTCCGCGGTGAGGTCCCTTCCCACCAGCGCGGGCAATGCCGGATCGGCAACCCCGGTCCAGCGGAACCAGCAATAGTGCCCTTCGTTGTGCCTGACCCGAGCATCGAATGCCGTCATGCCCTGTCCCTGCAGCAGCGACTTCAATGCAAGCTGGGCTTCGGTGCGATCGGCAGGGTGAAACAGTTCAGGCAACGTCACCTGCAGGTGCGATGCCTCGCCCCAGCCCAGCAAGCGATGCCAGGCCGGATTCGACGAGCGCACGTGCAGGTTGGCATCGAGCATCAGCATCACGTCGGGCGACAGCTGCCAGGTATGTTGCGGATCGCTCAGGTACTGCTCCAGGCGCGCCTCGAAGGACAGCGCCAGCTCACGCCACTCACGCCCGGTCTCGATACTGGCGGTGGTCTCGATCAGGGCATGCAGGAAGCCGGCAACCTCACCCTGGTCATTTCGGATAGGTGAATAGCAACCCGTTACCCAGGCCGTCGCCGCAAAGCCCTCTCGATTGACAGGCAACGGCGCGTCCTCGATCAAGCTGCCCTGCCCCTCCAGCACCTTGAACACCGCCGCGCCCATGCCCTCCCAGTTCTGCGCCCAGAGTGCATCGAAGGACCGCCCCTGATGGCCACCCTCACCGCCCAACAGGGCCTGGTAGGGTTCGTTGTGAATCACGGTCAGCGCCGGGCCCCAGACCAGCGCACAGGGAAACGGAGACAGCAACACCATGTCGGCGGCGATACGCAGGGCGGGCGGCCAGGACGTCAGCGGCCCCAGCGGGGTCGTGAACCAGTCGAAGGCGGCGATGGGTTTGCCCATGGCGGCCAGCGGGGAGGAAGGCGGCGCCAGGTGAATGACCTGGATCTCGCCCTCGCCGGCATGCAGGTCAGCGGCCAATATCTTCGTCCCATAGCTCGGGTTTTTTGTCGATGAACCAGCGCATCAGCGCCTTGCAGGCCTCATCGTCGTGTACTTCCAGGCGTACACCCCGGCTGTCGAGCAGTTGCTCCTCACCCATGAACGTGGTGTTCTCACCGATGACCACATGCTTGATGCCATACAGCAGGATAGCGCCGCTGCACATGGCACAAGGCGACAAGGTGGTGTAGAGGGTGGACTCCTGGTACACCCGGGCTGGCTGACGGCCGGCATTTTCCAGGGCGTCCATCTCGCCATGCAGGATGGCGCTGCCGTTCTGCACCCGGCGATTATGGCCGCGGCCAATGATCTTGCCATCGTGCACCAGCACCGAGCCGATCGGAATACCCCCCTCCTCGAGCCCCTTGCGGGCTTCGTCTATGGCGGCCTGCAGGAAAGCGGAAGTGCCCTGGTCCATGGTTTTCCCCGGTAGTTCGTCGACTTTGCAGCAGACTAGCACAGCGCCCACCGGTCATGGCGCATTGTCTGGCGCGGGCTATGCTCATAGGGCTTTGGATCTTGCTGGCCAACCGTTTTCCCATGGATTCGACGGGCATGCACACATGAACAAGAAGCTCCTGGTCGTGCTGACCAATACCGCCAAATACCCCACCATCCCGCGCGCCACAGGACTGTGGCTGGGCGAGGCCGTGCACTTCATCGACAAAGTGCAGCAGGCGGGTTTTTCCGTCGACTATGTCAGCCCGGCGGGCGGCTATGTGCCGATCGATCCGCACAGCCTGCGCGTGGCGCCGGAGCTGGACTGGCAGTGGTACAACGACAAGACCTTCATGAATCGCCTGGGCGCCACGCTTAGCCCTGGCCAGGTCAAGGCAGAGCAGTACAGCGGGATCTACTACACCGGCGGGCATGGTGTGATGTGGGATTTCCCCGACAACCAACCGCTGCAAGAGCTGGCACGGCGCATCTACGAAAGCGGTGGTGCGGTCGCTGCGGTCTGCCATGGCGTGGTGGGCCTGCTCAATATCAAGCTCAGCGACAACAGCCTACTGCTCAAGGGACGTAGGGTGACCGGCTTCTCCAATACCGAAGAGAAGTTGGCCGAGCTGGACAAGGTGGTACCGTTCCTGACCGAAAACGAACTTGTCGCCCGCGGTGGCGAGTACAGCTGTACGGACGATGCATGGGCGTCCTTCGTAGTCGCGGACGACAGCCTGATCACCGGGCAGAATCCAGCATCCACCGCCGGGGTGGCCGACGCGGTCATTCACTACTTGCGCAACCGGTAGCCGCCACAAAAACATCGCGGGGCCAGCCCGCTCCCACACCGTCATGGCGTGGGAGCGGGCTGGCCCCGCGATGGATCTTGCAGGCAAAGCGCGTTATTCGACGCTCAGCACACCGCGACGCACCTGGTCACGCTCGATCGACTCGAACAGCGCCTTGAAGTTGCCTTCGCCGAAGCCGTCGTCACCCTTGCGCTGGATGAACTCGAAGAACACCGGGCCCAGCAGGGTTTCCGAGAAGATCTGCAGCAGCAGGCGCTTGTCGCCCGGCGCGGAGGCGCCATCGAGCAGGATGCCGCGGGCCTGCAGCTGGTCGACCGGCTCGCCGTGACCCGGCAGGCGCTCCTCGAGCATCTCGTAGTAGGTCTGCGGCGGCGGGGTCATGAAGCGCATGCCCAGGCCCTTGAGGGCGTCCCAGGTCTTGAGCAGGTCGTCGGTGAGGAAGGCCACGTGCTGGATGCCTTCGCCGTTGAACTGCATCAGGAACTCTTCGATCTGTCCCGCCCCTTTCGACGATTCCTCGTTGAGCGGAATGCGGATCATGCCGTCCGGCGCGGTCATCGCCTTGGAGGTCAGGCCGGTGTACTCGCCCTTGATGTCGAAGTAGCGGATTTCGCGGAAGTTGAACAGCTTTTCATAGAAGTTGGCCCAGTAGGCCATGCGTCCGCGATAGACGTTGTGGGTCAGGTGGTCAATGATCTTCAGGCCGGCGCCGACCGGGTTGCGATCCACGCCTTCGATGAACTTGAAGTCGATATCGTAGATCGAGCTGCCTTCCTCGTAGCGGTCGATCAGGTACAGCGGCGCGCCACCGATACCCTTGATCGCCGGCAGGCGCAGCTCCATCGGGCCGGTTTCGATTTCCACCGGCTGGGCGCCCAGCTCCAGGGCGCGGGCGTAGGCTTCATGGGCGTTGCGCACCCGGAAGGCCATGCCGCACACCGACGGGCCGTGCTCGGCGGCGAAGTACGAGGCGATGCTCTTGGGCTCGTTGTTGAGGATCAGGTTGATGCCGCCCTGGCGATACAGGTGCACGTCCTTGGAGCGGTGGCTGGCCACCTTGGTGAAGCCGAGAATCTGGAATACCGGCTCCAGCACGCCAGGAGTCGGCGAAGCGAGCTCGATGAATTCGAAGCCTTCCAGGCCCATCGGGTTGTCGAAGATATCTGCCATGTGGGTGTCCTCATCTATAAGCGAAAAACGGTTTATTACAGGCTTTGGATGTGGAGATGGCGTGGTGGTGAACAGGGGATCCCGCGCACGCTGCGGGCCAGGAAGTCACCAATGATCAGCTTGAACCCATGGTATGTCATATGGACCCATTCTCGGCGGGCTTGATTCCCCGGGAGGCGGAGAACCTTATTGTTGTATTCGTAACCCGATTCTACAGTGCGTAAATTTGTTTGTCGCGCTTTAGTTCGCAGGTTGTTCCGACAAACGGCTATTCTCAGCAGCATCCCGTCGCCTTGCAGAAGGTCCACCCGCACATGCCCCTGACCGCCAAACGCCCCGCCCGCTGGAGTTGGCGCGCCCTGCTGCCCTGGGGTGTCGGCGTGCTGCCGCTGCTGTGCGGGCTGGCGGTGATGCGCTGGCAGACCGAACAGGAACTGCAAGCCAGCAGCCAGGCCACGGCCCGCGAAGTGGGCGGCCATGTCGAAGCAATCCTCGACAGCCTGTCCAGCGCCGCCCATCACCTGCTGCCCAAGGCCGGACTACCCTGCGACGAGGTGCAGTTGGCCCTGCGCATCGAGGTGACGCGCAACGCCTTCGTGCGCTCGACCAACCTGTTCGACCACGACCGGCTGTACTGCACCTCGCTGTTCGGCGACTTCGACGAGCCGGTGGATGCCAAGGACTACACCAATGGCCAACTGTGGCTGATGAATGGCAACTCGGTCACCCCGGGACAGGCCCTGCTGGTCTACCGGGTCAGCCAGGAAGGCCGTGGCGACCGTGGCGCGATCACCACTGTGGATGGCCGCCACCTGCTCACCGCGCTGCACCTGATCGGCGCCGACAACCTGGTAAAGGTGCATGTCGGCCATCACTGGATGGGCAGCGATGGCCAGGTTCACGACGGCAAGCCGCCGCTCGCGGCCACCGCCGCCGCGCAGTATGCCTCCACCCGTTATCCGTTCGATGTGCACGCTGGCTACGAAGAAGGCAAGCAGGCCGCGTTGATGCGCTCGCGCTACCCCGCCCTGCTGAGCCTGCTGCTGATGCTGGGCGTGGCGGCCGGCGCCGCCTGCCGCTGGCAGATCCGCCGCGCCAGCTCATCGCGGGGCGAGCTGGACCGGGCCCTGGATGCCGACGAGTTCTTGCCGTACTTCCAGCCGGTGGTACGCAAGGGGGATTACCGCTGGGCCGGTGTCGAGGTGCTGATGCGCTGGCAGCACCCTCGCGAAGGGCTGGTGCGCCCCGACCTGTTCATTCCCTACGCCGAGCACAGCGGCCAGATCGTCGCCATGACCCGGGCCCTGATGCTGCACACCGCCCAAGCCCTGGCCCCGCATGCGGCGCTGCTGGAGGACGGTTTCCATGTCGGCATCAACATCACCGCCGACCATTGCCGCGACCTGGGCCTGCTCGACGACTGCCAGACCTTCCTCCAGCACTTCCCGCCCAAGCGCGTGGTACTGACCCTGGAGCTGACCGAACGCAAGCTGATCGAGCCGACTCCGGTGACGTTGGAACTGTTCGAGAAGCTGCACGACATGGGCGTGATGATCGCCCTGGACGACTTCGGCACCGGCCAGTCCAGCCTCAACTACCTGCGCCAATTCCAGGTCGACTACCTGAAGATCGACCAGAGCTTCGTCGCCATGATCGGCGGCGACGCCCTGTCCCAGCATATCCTCGACACCATCATCGAACTCTCGGCCAAGCTGGGCCTGGGCATCGTCGCCGAAGGCGTGGAGACCGAGGTACAGCGCGACTACCTGGCACGCCACGAAGTGGATTTCCAGCAGGGCTACCTGTTCGCCCGGCCGATGCCCGCCGACGAACTGCTGCTGGCCCTGGCCGCCCAGCCAGGTAGCCCGCAGTTGCCGCCGGGCAATGGCCCTGAGATCATGCGCGGCTGATCCGCCCGCTCACTTCCCGTTTTCCGAGGCATTCGTGTCAAAAGGCATTCTTTCGTCGGTCATGGCGTCCTGTCTGTTCGCCGTGATGTACTTCTATACCTCCTTCCTCAAGCCCCTGGACGGCGAGGAGATCTTCGGCTGGCGCACCCTGCTGACCCTGCCCTGCCTGACGCTGTTCATGCTGGTCTCGAAAGACTGGAAACGGGTCGGCGAGCTGCTCGGGCGGGTGCGCCGCGCACCGCTGCTGCTGCTCGGCATGGTCGGCACTTCGTGGCTGATGGGCGTGCAGTTGTGGCTGTTCCTCTGGGCGCCTCTGCACGGGCGCAGCCTGGAAGTGTCGATGGGCTACTTCCTGCTGCCACTGGCCATGGTGCTGACCGGGCGGCTGGTGTACGGCGAACGCCTGTCTCGCCTGCAGAAGGTCGCGGTGAGCTTCGCCGTGCTCGGGGTTGGCCACGAGCTGTACCAGCACGGCAGCTTCGCCTGGGAAACCCTGCTGGTGATGATCGGCTACCCGATCTACTTCGTCCTCAGACGGCGCTGCCGCACCGACCACCTGGGCGGCCTGTGGTGCGACATGTGCCTGCTGCTGCCGTGGGCCCTGTACTTCGTGATCCAGGGCCCGCTGTCGGCGGCGGACCTGGCCGAGCACCCGGGCCTGTACGGGCTGATCCCGCTGCTCGGGGCGATCAGCGCCTGTGCCCTGATCGCCTACGTGCTGGCCAGCCGTCTGTTGCCGTTCAGCCTGTTCGGCCTGCTCAGCTACGTCGAGCCGGTGCTGCTGGTGGGCGTGGCCCTGCTGCTGGGCGAGACCATCGGCCCCGACCAGTGGCTGACCTACCTGCCGATCTGGGCCGCCGTGCTGGTGCTGGTGCTCGAAGGCATCAAGCACCTGCTGCGTCAGCGTCGGCGTTCGGTGTAAGGCGCACCTGGCGCACCCGACGCTCCTCCACCGCCACCACGGTCATGGTCCAGCCGTTCCAGGCCAGGTGATCACCCACCACCGGCAGGCGGTCCAGCAGGCTCATCACCAGGCCCGCCAGGGTCTGGTAGTCCTCGGTGGCACGGGCGGCGAAGCCTGTGCGCGCCTGGACCTGAGCCAGGTTCAGGGCGCCACTGACCACGAAACCGCCCGCCTCCTCGACCACGCCCGGCCCCTCCACCTCGCTCGCATCCGGCAGCTCGCCGGCAATCGACTCGAGGATGTCGGTCATGGTCAGCACCCCGGTGAAGTCACCGAATTCGTTGACCACGAAGGCGATGTGGGTGGACTGGGCGCGCATCTGCTCCAGGGCGTTGAGGATGCTGAAGCTCTCCAGCAGGTTCAACGGCGCCCGGGCCAGATGTTCCAGCGCCGGCTGGTTACCGCCCAGCAGTTCCTTGAGCAGCTCCTTCTTGTGCACGTAGCCCAGCGGTTCCTCGATACGCCCGTCGCGGATCAGCGGCAGGCGCGAGTACGACGAGTTGACCAGCATCTGGGTGATCGCCTCGGCCGGCTGCGACAGGTCGATGGCATCGACCTTGGCCCGCACCGTCATCACCGTGCGGATCGGCCGCTCGGCCAAGTTGAGCACGCCACTGATCATCACCCGCTCACGGCGGTCGAAGACCACCTGCTCGTCACCACCGGCCACCAGGTCGGCGATCTCCTCGCCCACCTCGTCGGCCTCGACCCGGCGCCCACCCATCAGGCGCAGCACCGCGTGGGCCGTGCGCTCACGCAATGGCCGGTGCTGATGCAGGCTGCGCTTGCGACGGGCGCGGGCCAGCTGGTTGAACAGCTCGATCAACAGCGAGAAGCCGATGGCCGCGTACAGGTAGCCCTTGGGAATATGGAAGCCCAGGCCTTCGGCGGTGAGGCTGAAGCCGATCATCATCAGGAAGCCCAGGCACAGCATGATCACTGTCGCGTGTTCGTTGACGAAGCGGGTCAGCGGCTTGCTGGCGACAATCATGATACCGATGGAGAAGATCACCGCGATCATCATCACCGACAGCTGTTCGACCATGCCCACGGCGGTGATCACCGCGTCCAGCGAGAACACCGCGTCGAGCACCACGATCTGCGCGACGATCGGCCAGAACGCCGCGTGACGGGTCACGCCGCCGCTCTGGGCGACATGACCCTCGAGGCGTTCGTGCAGTTCCATGGTGGCCTTGAACAGCAGGAACACGCCACCGAACAGCATGATCAGGTCACGGCCGGAGAAGGTCTTGCCGAACACCTCGATCAGCGGCGCGGTGAGGGTCACCATCCACGAGATGCTGGCCAAAAGGCCCAGGCGCATGATCAGCGCCAACGACAGGCCGATCACCCGGGCGCGGTCGCGCTGGTGCGGCGGCAGTTTGTCGGCAAGAATGGCGATGAACACCAGGTTGTCGATACCCAGCACCAGCTCGAGGACGATAAGCGTCAACAGGCCCAGCCAGGCCGTGGGGTCGGCTAGCCATTCCATTAGCGGGTACTCACAGGGGCGGCGTCACGAGGACGGGGGAAGGAAGGCCGGGACGGCCAGGGACTGGGGGGCTCCGCGAAGGTGCTCATATAGACCTTGATAGAAAATAGGGATGTCGATCCTACAATCGAAGCAGATTTCTCTGATAGCGCAAAACTATTACAAAAGCTGTAACAGGTGCGGCAGGGCATTTTTGTTCAATACGCCCGTCACGGTCTTAGCCAGGATAGCCACACCCTCCTCCTGCATGGAAACCTCCAATGAGCCTGACATTGTCCATGGCAGCCTTTGCCCTGGCTGCCTCCATCTCCCCCGGCCCGGTCAACATCGTTGCCCTCGGCAGCGGCGCACGCCATGGCTTGCGGGCCAGCATCGGGCATGCCGCCGGCGCCACCCTGGGTTTCTGCCTGCTGCTGGTGCTGGTGGGGCTGGGCGTGCATGAGCTGTTGCTGCGCTGGCCGTTGCTGGGGCGGTTGCTGCACTGGGGTGGCGTGCTGTTTCTGCTGTACATGGCCTGGAAACTGGCCAGTGACGATGGCGGACTGGGTGCCGACGACAACCGGCGAGCGCCCAGCGCCTGGCACGGCGCGGCCATGCAGTGGCTGAGCCCCAAGGCCTGGCTGGCGGCGGTGGCCGGGATCGGCGCCTTTACCGGCGGCGAGCAGCAGTTGCTGTGGCTATTCACCTGGATCTACGGGCCGATCTGCTTCGTCTGCGTGGCCAGCTGGGCCTGGGCCGGCAGCGTGATCCGCCAGTACCTGGCCGAGCCGTGGCGGATGCGCCTGCTCAATCGGGTGCTGGCAGGGTTGCTGGTGGCGAGCGCGGTTTACCTGATGGTGTGAGGCTATTGGACCGCCCGCTCACATGGAACATGAACGCAACACTTGGGTTCAACAAAGATAGCGTGGGAGCGGGCTTGCCCCGCGATCACCGGCAAAGCCGGTGCCATACATCGCATCGCGGGGCAAGCCCGCTCCCACGCTGGTGATGCTTGCAACTCTGTTCTCTGCGCTACAGCGTAGCCCAAAGGGTTGGGCGATCTCCCGCGCAGGTGGGACATGCCTGGTATTCAGCCATTGCGATAATGCCCAGGCGTGGTCGCCAGGTGGCGCTTGAAGGCCCGCTGCAGGTGCGCCTGGTCGGCGAACCCCGCCTCCAGCGCAACCTCGGCAATCGGCCTGCCGGCCCGCAGTTGCGCCCGGGCGTGCTGCACCCGCTGGTCGAGCAGGTAGCCATGGGGCGTCAGGCCGAAGCGCTTGCCGAACGCGCGGATCAGGTAGGCCCGTGACAGCCCCGCCGCAGCGCAGATGTCCTCCAGCGTCAGCGGGTCGAGGCGATGGGCACGGATGAACGCGGCGGCCAGCTCAAGACGTGGATGGCGTGGTGGCTGGCCGCTCGCGTCCGCCTCCAGCACCTGCGCCAAGCCCCTGAAGAACGCCTCCAGCTGCGCCTCCCGACCCTCGTTGCCGGGCTCGAACAACCCGGCGAACAGCGCCAGCAACTGCCCGTACAGCACCGCCGATGTGCTCAAGGTCGCCGAGGGCAGCGCGAAGCCACGCGCCAGCAGCCAGGGCATGTCGACGAACAGCATCAGGTACGACCAGGGCTCGCCCTGGATCGGGTTGCAGGTGTGCACCACGCCCGGGTTCATCAGCACCGTGCTCCCCGCCGCCACCTCATGCCGGGCGTTGCCGGTCAGGTAGGTGCTGCGCCCACCGGTAATCACGCCGATGGAGAAACTCTCGTGGGAATGGGCGGCGTAGCACACCTGGCGGCCATCTCCCACGCGCCGGGCCTCGACGAAGGGCAATGCCGGATCACGCCAGAACCGCGAGACCTCGATCATCGCCCCGCCCTCACCCCTCGCCGCCCTGCACCACCACCAGCAACTGTGCCTGGCGCTCGCCGACCGAACGCAGGCGGTGCGGAGTCTGGGCATTGAAATGCAGGGCGTCGCCCGCCTCCAGCAGCACCCGCTCGCTCATGAAGTCCACCTCCACCTGCCCCTCGTGGACGAACAAAAACTCCTCGCCTTCGTGTTCCTTGAAGGTCGGGTCGCTGAATGCGGTCGGCGGCTGGATCAGGAACGGCAGCAGGCTGCGCTGGCCAACCTGGGAGGTCAGCACCGCATACCCCGGTCCGTCGCCGCCGCCCACCAGCGCCTGGCGCTCGCCACGGCGCACCAGGCTGTAGCGCGCCTGGCCGTCGTGCTCGCCGTCGAACAGCTCCTCGACATTGACGTTCAGCGCCCGCGCCAGCTTCAGCGCGGCGGCGATCGACGGCGTGTTGAGGCCGCGCTCGACCTTGGACAGGTAGCTCTTGGTCATACCGGACTTGTCGGCCAGTTGCTCAAGGGTGATGCCCAGTTTCTTTCTCAGCAGTTTCAGTCGGATAGACATGTGACGCGGGTTTCCCGAACAAACGCACTTGCTTATGACACTTTGTGTCATATAGGATTATTTGTGTCATCTGATGGCTCGCCCCCTCACCGTCCAAAGCTCGGGGGCGAGCCAGCCCTGACATCCGTCATCACGCCACAGAGGAAAGCTCCCCATGGCCAATACCCTTACCCTCAGCAAAGACCAGCTGGTGCAAAAGGCACTGACACAGATGCAAGGCTCGCTTGCCGATAATACGTGGACTGTGCGCGAAAAGCTGGCCCTGACCTGCCGAATTCTCTTCGATAACGGCCACGACTCGGGCCTGGCCGGGCAGATCAGCGCCCGCGGCCCGCAGCCGGGCACCTTCTACACCCAGCAACTGGGCCTGGGCTTCGACGAAATCACCGCCGGCAACCTGCTGCTGGTCAACGAAGACCTCGAAGTGCTCGAAGGCCAGGGCATGCCCAACCCGGCCAACCGCTTCCACAGCTGGGTGTACCGCGCCCGCCCCGACGTCAACTGCATCATCCACACCCACCCCACCCACGTCGCCGCGCTTTCCATGCTCGAAGTGCCGCTGCAGGTCTCGCACATGGACCTGTGCCCGCTGTACGAGGACTGCGCGTTCCTCGAGGCCTGGCCGGGCGTGCCGGTGGGCAATGAGGAAGGCGAGATCATCAGCGCCGCCCTGGGCGACAAGCGCGCCATCCTGCTCTCGCACCACGGCCAGCTGTCCACCGGCACCAGCATCGAGCAGGCCTGCGTCTACGCCCAACTGATCGAGCGCGCCGCGCGCCTGCAACTGCTGGCGATGGCCGCCGGCACCATCAAGCCGATCACCCCGGAACTCGGCCGCGACGCCCACGACTGGATCGACCGGCCCAAGCGCCACGGCGCCGCCTTCAACTATTACGCCCGGCAGGCCCTGCGCCAGCACGCCGATTGCCTCGCCTGACCCCATCTTGCCTTGCTTGCGGAGCCACACACCATGACCACTCGATTCCACGGCATCATCGGCTACACCATCACTCCGTTCACCCAGGACGGTGAACATCTTGACCTGCCGGCCCTGGGCCGCTCCATCGACCGCCTGATCGACGGCGACGTCCACGCCATCGCGCCGCTGGGCAGCACCGGCGAAGGCGCCTACCTGAGCGACGGCGAATGGCAGCAGGTCGCCCAGTACAGCCTGGAGCGCATCGGCAAGCGCGTGCCGAGCATCGTCAGCGTCTCCGACCTGACCACCGCCGGCGCCGTGCGCCGCGCCCGCTTCGCCCAGCAGCACGGCGCCGACGCGGTAATGGTGCTGCCGGCGGCCTACTGGAAACTCAGCGAAGCCGAG
Source organism: Pseudomonas sp. DVZ6 (assembly GCF_024259445.1). Taxonomy (NCBI): domain Bacteria; kingdom Pseudomonadati; phylum Pseudomonadota; class Gammaproteobacteria; order Pseudomonadales; family Pseudomonadaceae; genus Pseudomonas; species Pseudomonas sp. DVZ6. The sequence continues at coordinate 46,190 of NZ_JANCLM010000038.1, read as the reverse complement.
ATCGTCCAGCACTACCGCGCCATCGGCGCGGCCATCGACCTGCCGATCATGCTCTACAACAACCCGGCCACCAGCGGCACCGACATGCCGGTGGAGCTGATCCTGCGCATCGTCCGCGAGGTGGACAACGTGACCATGGTCAAGGAGAGCACCGGCGACATCCAGCGCATGCACAAGCTGCAACTGCTCGGTGAAGGCCAGGTACCGTTCTACAACGGTTGCAACCCGCTGGCGCTGGAAGCCTTCGTGGCGGGCGCCACGGGCTGGTGCACGGCGGCGGCCAACCTGATTCCCGAACTGAACCTGCGGCTGTACCAGGCGGTGCAGAACGGTGAGCTGGAACAGGCCAAGGCGCTGTTCTACCGCCAACTGCCGTTGCTCGACTTCATTCTCAAGGGAGGTTTGCCGGCGACCATCAAGGCTGGCCTGGAGATGACCGGGTTGCCGGTGGGCGAGCCGCGCCGGCCGGTGTTCGGGCTGGATGCCCAGGGCCGCGACCAGCTGAAGGCGCTGCTCGACGCCTTGTATCAGGGCTGACATCGTCAACGTGCCTGTGGGGGGCCACTCCCACAGGTCATCTACACACTTGAGAACACCGCCCCGACCCGGACGGTGTTCTGATCAGCGCTGGCGCGCCACCTGCCACAACCGCGCCACATCCCCGGCCCGCGCCTTCAGCAGCGTCTCGGCTTGGTCACAGGCCTGCTCCAAGGTCATCGGTCCGCTGGCCAAGGCAAAGGCGGCGTCGATGCCGTGTGCGTACAACTGCTCGTAACCGGCCCCCAGGGTCCCCGCCAAAACCACCACCGGTACACCATGTCGCCTGGCCACGCGCGCCACCCCAAGCGGCGTCTTGCCGCGCAGGGTCTGGGCATCGAAGCGTCCTTCGCCGGTGATCACCAGGTCCGCGCCCTGCACCAGGCCATCGAGCCCGGCCAGCTCGGCGACCACCTCGACGCCCGGGCGGAACTGCGCGCCCATGAACGCCTTGGCGGCAAACCCCATGCCCCCGGCCGCGCCGCTGCCCGGCTGGTCACGCACATCCGTGCCCAGCAGGCCTGCGCAATGGTCGGCGAAATGTGCCAGGGCCTGGTCCAGGGCCTGCACCTGCTCGGGGCTGGCGCCCTTCTGCGGGCCGAAGATCGCCGAAGCACCGTTGTCCCCGCACAACGGGTTGTCGACATCGGCGGCAACCTCCACCTGGACCTGCGCCAGGCGCGGGTCCAGGTCGCTGGCGTCGATGCGCGCCAATTGCGCCAGGGCCAGTCCGCCCTCGGCCAACGGTTCGCCCTGGGCATCCAGCAAGCGCAGGCCCAACGCCCGCAACATGCCGCTACCGCCATCATTGGTGGCACTGCCGCCGATGGCCAGGACGATGCGCGAGGCACCGGCCGCCAACGCCGCCGCCACCAGTTCGCCGGTGCCCCAGGTGCTGCTGCGACAAGCGTCGCGCTGGCCGTTGGGCACCAGCTGGATGCCACTGGCCTGGGCCATCTCGATCACCGCCGTGCGGCTCTCGGCCAGCCAACCCCAACCCGCCTCGACCGTCTCGCCCAACGGGCCGCGTACCACCTGGCGACGCAGTTCGCCATGGCTGGCGGCGACGATCGCCTCCATGGTGCCTTCGCCGCCATCGGCCATCGGGCATTCGATGCACTCGGCCGCCGGCCACACCTCGGCCAGGCCGGCGGCGATGGCGCGGGCGACACCGGCAGCATCGAGGCTGTCCTTGAACGAGTCGGGGGCGATGACGATCTTCATGGGGATTCTCCTGTCCTGTTGTCGCGCATGCTGACAGGTACGCCGCACGGCGACCTCGGTCGGATGCACAAAATTCGCAGGAGGTTGTTTGGGCAGATGACTGTTTTGGCGCCCTCAGTGACAGGTGCACTGGATTTCAGAGATCGAAAGCACAGGTGCCTGTAAATTCTGAAACACCTCTTCTATTGCTCGAAACGCATTGAAGTGGCTTTTATACCAATAGCACCCAAACGCTCCCTGGCTGGTTTCAATGTGCCTGGAGGTGGCAGATAGTGCCCGCTCCAATCGGTGATAAAAACCTGTTTTTTCTTGATTTTGATTTCTCCTGCTGCAACGACGTCGGGGCTTGTCGAGAGCGTCATGCTGGCATGGTTGGCTATGGCCGCATGCGTTAACTTTGGCCCTTTAAGATGATACGCACCAATCACAAACTGGTTGCTTTTAGTGAGTACCCATTTTGAATGGGTTTCGGGCACTTCGTTGACAACGCTAGCCAGGTCTTGCTTATTCTTTATTTCTTTGACTTCAGCCAATCCAGCATTGACGGCACCTTCTAGCCACCCCATTTCTGTGGGGAGGTTGCCTTTCATCGTGTTTCCCAGAACGTCATAAGGAACAGCTTTGCTTGTGCTGGAAGACGATGAGGATTTCCGGGACCAAGGCCAGTTCCCCGTCGGGTCGAAGTTATTGACTGGGTCTCCCAGGCAATAGGCGTATGTATTTAGCCCTCCCTGCTCGAACGGGCTATAGGGATCAATGCTATGAAAACGCATCAGTACCGGATTGTAGGTCCGATTGCCATTCCCCAGCAGGTAGTCGCCTGTCTGCGTCTCCGCATACTCGCCATTAAACGCCAGCAGTGCAGAAGGCTGCCCGGAGGGCAAATGGAAGCCATAGACGCAATAGGCGCGGCCACTACCAAGCGTGGGAATATGCAACACGGACTGATGTGCGTCGCTCATCAACAAAGCGCAGCCCGTCGAGCGAAGGCTTTGACCGGATACTGACCTCATGGCGCGAAGCTCCGAAACCTGATGGTCCGGCACACTATCCTTCAGATTCATCAACGTCGCAGCTGGCAGAAATACCAGGCGCGTAACCGCCGATCACTCCGCCGGTATCAACTGCAGTCCCAGATACAGGCTCAACATCCCCTCCATCCGCAACGGATCCACCTCCCCCAGCTCGGCGATCCGCTCCAGCCGATAGCGCAGGCTGTTGCGATGGATTCCCAGGGCCTCGGCGCAGGCCTGGCTCTGCCCGTCATGGGCGCACCAGGCGCGCAGGGTGAGCAGCAGCTGACCGCTGGCATCCCTGGCGCGGATGCGTTGCAACGGCTCGAGCAGTTCGTCCAGCGCATCGTCGTTGCGATGCCGCCAGAGCAGCGCCGGCAGGCGGTAGCGCGCCAGGCTCAGCAGACGCTCGTCGGGCAGCACTTCCCGGCCATAGGCCAGCAGATCGCGAACCCGCCGATAACCACGGCGCAACTGCTCCAGGCTCTGCGCCGGGCTGCCCAGGGCCAGGCGTTCGACGTCCCAACCATGGCGCAGCAGGCGTTCGAACAGGCGTGGTTCGTCCAGCGCCACGCCCGCCGGGCGGCACCACAACAGCGACTGGCGCGCGGGGCTGACGCACCAGCTGTCCGGGTAACGGCTCATCAGCCAGGCCGACAGGGCTTCGGCAGGCGGCCCGGCGCGCAGCTCGAACAGGCAGGGAATCCGTGGCAGGTTGGGCTTGAGCCCCAGTTGCTGGGCCTCGTCGACCAGGCGCGGTGACTCACCGCTGCCGCCCAGCAGCAGCGCCAGCAGGTCGTCGCAGCGCTGGCGGCGCCATTGCTGCTCCACCTGCAGGTGACGCTGGGCCAGCAGCATCTCGGCGGTCATGCGCACCAGTTCCCCGTAGGTGCGCAGTTGCTGCGGATCACCGGTCAGCCCCAGCACGCCGATCAGCCGGCCATCGAGCATCAGCGGCAGGTTGACGCCGGGCTGCACGCCCTTGAGGCACTTGGCCGCTTCCGTATCCAGCTCGACGATGCGGCCGTTGGCCAGCACCAGTTGCGCGCCTTCGTGGCGGGTATTGATGCGCTCGGGCTCGCCACTGCCGAGGATCAGGCCCTGGCTGTCCATCACATTGACGTTGCACGGCAGGATGGCCATCGCCCGGTTGACGATGTCCTGGGCCAGGTCGTGGTCCAGCTCGAACATTGCAAGGGTCCTTCGACTTTGGTCGGCGGCACAGCAGCCTGCACCTGACACTGTGCAAAAGCACAAAGACAGCCGCGCTACACTCCCCGAGACTGCTCAAGGCGAGCGCCGGCACAGGCGACGCGGTGACAACCATAACAACAGAGAACCCGATCATGGCACACAGCCCCGCCCCTGACCAAGGCATCGAGATCACCCGCAACGCGCTGTACCGGCGCATTACCCTGCGGCTGATCCCGTTCATTTTCATCTGCTACCTGTTCAACTACCTGGACCGCGTCAACGTCGGCTTCGCCAAGCTGCAGATGCTCGACGCGCTGAAATTCAGCGAAACCGTGTACGGCCTCGGCGCCGGCATCTTCTTCATCGGCTACGTGCTCTGCGGCCTGCCCAGCAACCTGGCACTCAACCGCTTCGGCCCGCGGCGCTGGATCGCGCTGATGATGATCGCCTGGGGCAGCCTGTCCACCTGCCTGCTTTTCGTCACCACCCCCACCGAGTTCTATGCCCTGCGCCTGCTCACCGGCGCCGCCGAGGCGGGCTTCTTCCCAGGCGTGGTGCTGTACCTCTCGCGCTGGTTCCCGGCGGACCGCCGCGGCCGCATCATGGCCCTGTTCATGTCGGCGATCCCGGTATCCGGCCTGCTCGGCGGCCCCTTCTCCGGCTGGATCCTCGAGCACTTCGCCGCCGGCCAGCATGGCCTGGCCGGCTGGCAGTGGATGTTCCTGATCCAGGGGCTGCCCACCGTGGTGCTCGGTGCGCTGGCCATCGTGCTGCTCAGTGACGGCTACCAGACCGCCAAGTGGCTGAGCCCGGCCGAGCGCCAGCTGATCGAGGCGGACCTCAAGGCCGACGCAGCCAGCAAGCCGGCCACCCGCGGTGACAGCGTGCTGTCGGTGCTGACCAACCCGCTGATCTGGACCTTCGGTTTCGTCTACTTCTGCATCCAGAGCGGCGTCTACGCCATCAACTTCTGGCTGCCGTCGATCATCAAGAACATGGGCTTCGACAACCCGCTGCTGATCGGCTGGCTGAGCGCCATCCCGTACCTGTTGGCGGGTGTGTTCATGATCCTGGTCGGCCGTTCGGCGGACCTGCGCAACGAGCGCCGCTGGCACCTTGTGGTGCCGATGCTGATGGGCGCCCTGGGCCTGCTGATCGCGGTGAACTTCGCCGGCAACCCGCCCATCGCCATCCTCGGCCTGTCCATCGCCACCATGGGCGCGCTGACCGGCCTGCCGATGTTCTGGCCGATGCCCACCGCGCTGCTGACCGCCGGCACCGCCGTGGCGGGCCTGGCGATCATCAACTCGGTGGGGCAGATGGCCGGTTTCCTCAGCCCTTACCTGGTGGGCTTCATCAAGGACCAGACCGGGTCGACCGATGCGGCGCTGTATGCGCTGGCGGGGTTGATCGTGGTCGGCAGCCTGGTGGCGTTGCGGGTTTCGCGGGGTGGTAGTGCTGCCTTGGCAGGTGCCCGCTCGTAACGTTAACGCCCTATGTAGGAGCGGCCTTGTGCCGCGAAAGGGCTGCAAAGCAGCCCCAGGATCTCAGCGTCGACGCATGAGTTGCCGGGGCTGCTGCGCAGCCCTTTCGCGGCACAAGGCCGCTCCTACAGGGGGGAAACGGTACTGCTAGTTACGAGGCTTCCACCCCGCCTCTTGCAACGCCGTCAGCAGCGTATCCCCCTCCAGCGCCGGCACCACCAGCCCACCCTTGCCCTGCATCGTCCGCCCCGCCAGCAAGGCATTGACGATCGCCTCCTCCACCGCCTCCGCCGCCGCCATGAACAACCCCGAGATATGGTCGTTGTTGAGCATTTGCACGCCTGTGCACTGGGCCAGCCCCTTGCGCCCGTAGTCAGCGGGCGGCAATCCCTGGTTGCCGGTGGAAAACGCCAGGAAGATATCGCCGCTGGAGTCCTCGGTACCGCCACCGGTGCGGGCGATGCCGATCGACGCCCGCTGCGCCAGGCGCTGGCACTGGTGCGGCAGCAACGGCGCGTCGGTGGCGATCACCACCACGATCGAGCCCATCCCCGGCGTGCCCGCCTCGGCCTCGGCGAAGGGCGACGGCAGGTGACCCAGCTGGCGCCCCACCGGATAGCCGTCGACCCGCAGCTCGCGTCGCTGGCCATGGTTGGCCTGGACCAGGACACCGACCGTCCAGCCCCCCTGCCCGTCCTCCAGGCGCCGCGAGGCGGTGCCGATGCCGCCCTTGAACTCGTGGCAGATCATCCCCGTGCCACCGCCCACCGGGCCTTCCTGCACCGGGCCTGACTCCGCGGCCTGCTGCGCCTGGCGCACCTGCGCCGGCGTCACGTGCTGGCCCCAGATGTCATTGAGCAGGCCATCGTAGGTTTCCATCACCACCGGCATGCACCAGTACACCGCGTCGTCCGGCAGGCGCTCACGCTCGGCGCCGATCAGCGCGTCGCGCACCACGCCGACGCTGTGGGTGTTGGTGATGGCGATCGGCGTGGTCAGCAGCCCGGCCTCGCGGATCCACTCCAGCCCCGTGGCGTCGCCGTTGCCGTTGAGCACGTGGCAGCCGGCGAAGCACGGCTGCTGACGGGCCGCGCCCGCGCGCGGCTCGATCAGGGTCACCCCGGTGCGGATCGGCGCCGGGCGTTGCTCGTCGATCAGGGTGCTGTGGCCGACCCGTACCCCTGGAACGTCGGTGATGGCATTGAACGGGCCCGGGGTGCCGTGGCCGAGGGTGATGCCCAGTTGACGCGCACGCATGTGTACTCCTTGGATGCTCACAATTTCTGGAAAGTCGGGCTGAGGCGGCCGTGGGTGCTGTACAACACCATCGACACGGCCAGCAGCCCGAGAATGATCAACAGGTCGCGCAGCGATGCCTCGCGCAGCAAGGTCACCAGCAGCCAACCGGCGCCGCTGACCGCCAGCAACGCCGGCAACGGCCACAGCGGCATGCGGTACGGGTGCTCACGGTCGCGGCGCAGCACCCGGCTGCACAGTGCGCAGGCCGCCACCACCAGGTAGATCAGCAACAACAGCAGCACGGTGAACGAAGTCAGTTGTTCCAGGCTGCCGGACAGGCTCAGCAACGCCGACGGCACGGCCAGGAACAGGGTCGCCAGCCACGGCGATTCCCAGCGCGGGTGGATCAGCGTGAAGGCGCGGTTGAGGGTTGGCGTCCAGATCGCATCGCGGCCGCTGCTGTACACCACCCGGCCGACCTGGATGACGATGGCGACGATGGCGTTGAACACCGAGAGGAAGATCCCGGCACTGACCAGCCGCGCCAGGGTCTGGTTGCCGTGGGCGGTGAGCAGGTAGCCGATCGGGTCGCCGCTGGCCAGCATCGCCTGCAACGACGGTGCGCCGATCAGCAGCGCCGCCAGTGGTATCACCTCGATCGCCACTACCACCGCCAGCGACCACAGCACCGCCCGGTGCACGGTACGGCCACGGTCCTTCATGTCCTCGGCCAGCAGCACCGCGCCACCGTAGCCGTTGAAGGCGAACAGGGCCATGCCCACCGCCCCCAGCACCAGCGCCCAGGGCGCGACGACCAGGCTGCCCTGCTCGAGCATCTGCGGTTGCAGCAGGCTTGCCACCGGCTGGCTGGCGTTGCCGAAACCCAGTGTCACGATCACCAGCAGCGCGGCGACTTCGCAGAACAGGAACAACCCGGTGATCCAGGCGTTCAGGCGAATATTGAGGATGCCCAGCGCATAGCTCGACACCACGATCACCAGGGCCACCGCCTGGGTGTCGAACGTGGTACCCAGGGCGTTGTTCAGGTAGGTGGCGGCACCGGCGGCGAGTACCGGCGGGATGAACAGCATCGAGGCCAGCACGGTGAGGAAGGTGGCGTAGCCGGCCAGCCCGCCGAACACCCGCTTGGCGTACACGTATTCACCACCGGCGGAGCTGTGGGCACGCCCCAGCTCGGCGTAGCACCAGGCGAACATCAGCGCCAGGGCCGCGGCCATGATGAACGAGAGAAAGGCGCCGCTGCCGGCCTGCTGGATGGCGAAGGGGGCGATGACGAACACGGAACTGGCCGGGGTCACCGCCGACACGGTGATGGCGACCACGTCGAACACCCCCAGCCGTTGCTGGAGTGCGCCCGTGGGCGCTGCGCTGGAGCTCATGGCGTTTTTCCTCTGGTTGTTATTGGTTGTGAGGGGAAAACCGGTCACGCGGCCGCTGGACCTGGGCTGGACTGTAGGCTGGCGCAGCGACCGGGCCAATTACCTAAAGGGGGTACGCCTCTTGACGGGGAGCGGGAAACCTCACAAGACTGCGCAATCGCAGGTCGAATTTTGTGGGAGCGGGCTGGTCCCGCGATGGCGTAGCGTCAGGCAACCCTGCAATATCGCGGGGCAAGCCCGCTCCCACGCCCCCCTCATTCCAGCCAACTGACTAGTAACAGTCGCCAGCAATGGGGTCTCATGCACAACCTGTTCACCGAAGCCAGCACTCACGCAGGCCTGGCCCGCACCGTCGAGCAGATCGGCCAGCCGCGTTTCTGGCGCCAGTTGATCCTGCTGTTGCAGCAGTGGCTGGTGTTCGACAACGCCCTGGCGATGTTCTACCCCCGCGCCGGCCTGCCCCGGGCGCTGGAGATCTTCGATGCCCGGGGTGAAGGCAACCCCGAGGCCATGGCCCTGTACCTGAGCGGCCTGTACCAGCTCGACCCGTTCTACCAGGCCTGCCAGGAGCGCATCGGCGACGGTCTGCACAGGCTCGAGGAAGTGGCACCGGACCAGTTCCGCCAGAGCGAGTACTACCTCAAGTACTTCCACGACCATGTGCTGGAAGACGAGGTGCAGTTCATCGTGCAGTTGGGGGACAGTGGCGCCCTGTCGCTGTCGCTGGGACGCCGCGAGCGGTTCGACAGCGCCAGCCATGGATTGCTGGCGGTGGTCTGCCCGTGGGTGGTTGCGCTGATGGCCCAGCACTGGCTGCAGCAGAGCCTGCGCCCGGCGCCCGTGGCAGGCATGGCCCATCAGGTGCGCGACGCCATGAGCCTGTTCGGCGCCAAGGTGTTGTCCGAGCGCGAGCTGGAGATCGCCCGGCTGATCCTGCGTGGCTATTCATCCAAGGCCATGGCCGAGCGCCTGGCCATTTCCCCGGAAACCATCAAGGTCCATCGTCGGCATCTCTATGCCAAGCTGGATATCTCGTCGCAACCGGAGTTGTTCTCGTTGTTCCTGCAATCGCTGGGGCATGATCCGCAGGATCCCTGAGCCCGCCGCACAGCGTTTGCCAAGACGCTCACGGACGCGCCGGATCTGCCAGCCCCTGCCAGGCACGCAGCACGGCATAGCCACGCCAGGGCCGCCAACCCTGCGCAGCCTGTGTCGCGGCCTTGGCGCTGTTCACCCCCAGCGCCTTCTGCAGTGCCACGTCACCCGCCGGAAACGCATCGGGCCAGCGCAACGCGCGCAAGGCGATGTACTGGGCCGTCCAGTCGCCGATGCCGGGCAAGTCCCGCAACTGGGCGCAAGTGGCCGCGACATCGACACCGGGGCTCAGCAGCAGGCGCCCCTCCCCCACGGCCTCGGCCAAGCCCTTGAGGGCGGCCTGGCGCTGGCGCGTGATGCCCAGTCGGCCAAGGGCGTCACCACTGGCCGCCGCCAGGCTGGTCGGTGTGGGAAACAGACGGTCCAGCGCTGCAACGGGCGTCTGGATAGACTCACCAAAGGCGCCGACCAGGCGCGCGCCCAGCGTGCGCGCGGCGGCCACGGTGATCTGTTGGCCAAGCACGGCACGCACCGCCAGCTCGAAACCGTCCAGCGTACCGGGCACACGCATGCCTTCGCTCGCCGGGAACGTCGCCTGCAACACACTGTGGATCGCCACCGGGTCGGCATCCAGGTCGAACGCGGCCCGCACACGGTTGATCAGCGTGGGCAAAACGCCTGCCAGGCTGTCACTGATGGTCACCTGCGCCTGGGCACGCTGGTCGTCAAGGCTCACACTCAGCCAGCCGCTGCACGCCTGCTGGCCCTGCACAAGGCGCAGGGTGCGCATGTACTGCCGGCCCTCCACCCATTCCAGGCCCGGGATGGCGCGCAGGCGCAGGAAGCCCAGTATCGACTCCACGTCATAGGGCGGGCGCCAGCCCAGGCGAACGCTCACCCCTTGCCCATTCGCGGTCGAGCGGGCGCGACGCAACGTACTGGGATTCAGGCCATAGTGCTGGGAGAACGCATCGTTGAAGCGCCGCACACTGCCAAAGCCACTGGCCAACGCCACCTGGGTCATCGGCAGTTGCGTGTCGGCGATCAGTTGCTTGGCCGCCAGCAGCCGACGTGTCTGCAGGTACTGCAGCGGCGAAACCCCGAAATGCGCCTCGAAGATGCGTCGCAGATGGCGGTCGCTCACCCCCAGGTGCCGGGCGATATCGACCATCGTACGTACGTTCTGCGGCTCGTCCAGCATGCGCGCCGCCTGCACGGCCAGGATGCGCGAGGCATCCTCGGTGCTCCACGCCACCGCACGCGGCGCCAGCTCAGGGCGGCAGCGCAGGCACGGCCTGAAACCCGCCGCCTCGGCCTGGGCGGCATGCCGGTAGAACCGCAGGTTGTCACGCCGTGGCGTCTTGACCCGGCACACCGGCCGGCAATAGATGCCGGTGCTGGTGACCGCGGCGAAGAAGGCGCCATCGAAGCGCGCATCGTGCGCCTTCAAGGCCAGGTAGCAGGCATCGCTTTCGGGAGAATCGATTAGGTTGGTCATGAGCGACATCCTATGCCCTGGATTCGCTTGAGGCTCGCCATTTTCGGACATATGGCTTGCAGGGTTTCCCCTGTCCTGCAGACAACAAAAAATCCGATGCCTTGCGGCATCGGATTCTCATCGATCGATCACGTCGGCAGGCCTCGACTGCCGGGCATCAGGCACGTCTGCCCGATGCAGGTTCGATCAGGCGGTCGGCGCCTTGCGGGTGCGTGCGGGCGCCTTGGTGCCGTTGATCAGCGGCCCGTAGCGTCGGCTGAACTCCTGGTTGTAGGGTACGTGGTCCTTGTTGACCCCGTTGTCCCAGTTGACCGACCAGGTCATCAGGCCCTTGATCGACACGCCCTTGGCGTACAGGCGCTTGAACGCGTTGGTCACCGCCGTCGGGTTGACCACGTAGCCGGTGGCGGCGGCATCGACGTTGGCCGGCAGGCCGATGACGAACTTGTCGGCCGGGATCCGGGTGAAGCCGCGGGTGCCGCTGACCAGGCTTTCGGTCAGGTAGAAGAGGAAGTCCTCTTTGAGCGCATCGTTGTTCTGGGCAATCCAGGCGCCCCTGCCGTTGTTGGCCTCCTGCACCCACAGCCCGTCGCCACCCTGGTTGTAGAACTGCGGGGCGATGAAGTCGTAGTAGCCCTCCAGTGCCTTGAGGTAGTCGACGTAGCGCCCGGCGCTGGTCAGGTAGGGGAACTCCGGTGCCATGCTGATGATGAAATGCTTGCCCTCGGCGGCATAGTGATCCTTCACCAGCTTCAGCGCGGCGGGCAGGACGGTCTTGTTGGCGGCGAAGTCGATCGCGCTCTGTTCAAGATCGATGTCCAGCCCGTCGAAACCGTAGGTTTCCACCAGGCGGATGATTTCATTGGCCAGCGGCTGTTCGTGGCCCGGGTTCAGCGCGATATGCGCATCGGCACCGCCCAGCGACATCAGCACCGCCCTGCCCTGGCTGTTGAGCACGCCGACCTGGCGGCGGAACTCGGCATCGGACAGGTTGTACGGCTTGAAGGTCGGGATGCCGCTGCCCTTCATGAACGCCACGGCCACCACGTTGTAGTCGCGCGGCACCTCCTCCAGGCTCATGTTGGCGAACTGCCCGCGCTGGTAGCCGTCCGCAGGGCCCGCCGGCCAGTTGTGCCAGTAGCCCATGAGGATCTTCTTGCCCTCGAGGCTGGGCATGCGCGAGGCGGCGTCGTCGCGCGCGGCCTTCAGTTGGGTAAAGTCAATCTTTGACATGTTCCAATCCTTTAGAACGTGTGGAAGATCCGCGGACTTACTTGAAGTCGACGTCGAAGGCCTGGTAGAAGGCGTTGCCGGTGTTGGCGACGATCCACATCAGGACGATCACATGACGGCCCTTCTTGTTGGCCGGCAGCTTCACTTCGTGGTCGACCTTGGCCTTCAACTCGCCGGCATGGCTGTAGTACGGCACCTGTGGGTAGAAGTCCTCGGCGAACGGCTTGTCCTCCAGCTGCGCACGGCTGATGCGCTGTTTCGGATCCCAGCCGTCCTTGGTGATCAGCCAGCGGTAGCCGCGGGTGGTGTGCGGCGCGGTGTAGCGCCAGGTCACCTTGAACAGCTGCCCGGGGTCGACGTTGACCAGCGGCCAGGTGAAGGCGCGGTTGAGCTTCTTGCTCATCTCCTCGTCGGTGAAGTTGACGCAGTCGCGGGCGTCGGTCTTGCCACCGCTGAGGATGTAGCCGTCGGCGGGCGGGGCGACGCTTGGGTTGTCCGACTGGAACGGTGCGGGGAACGGGCCGGCCGCCAGGGCCGGGAAGTTCTTGCCGCCTTCCATTTCGTCGACCTGCCAGCCGCTGAGCACGCCCAGGTCGATGGCGACGGCGCCGCGGGAGGCCGGGGAAGTGACGCGGCCATGGCGAAGTGGGTTCTGGTTTTGTGGTTGGTTCATGTTCATAGCTCCATTTGATTTGAGAACTCTCCCTTTCCGAAGGAGAGGCCTTCAAACTAACGGAGCTGGATTTAATGTCCACGGGGCGATTTTGCGCACCGAAGCCGGGCGCTGGAAGAAACCCCAATGAATACTGGATACTCATACAGTACCACTATAGTTATCCTACCTTCCCTGGAGTAAATCACCTACGTACCCAAGCGGCACATGGCCCTGTAGGAGCGGCCTTGTGCCGCGAAAGGGGCGCGCAGCGGCCCCAGCGATCTTTGCATCAACACTGAGATCCTGGGGCTGCTTCGCAGCCCTTTCGCGGCACAAGGCCGCTCCTACAAGGGATTGCGCATGGCCTGTGGGACTGTCAGCCGACCAGATAGCGCCGCCGCTTCGACCGGTAGTTCGCCGGATCCAGGTGCGCGGGCAGCCATTGCCCGGCCTGCGGCTTGAGGTAGTTGCCGGTGCTCCCGGGCCGGGCCTGGTACTTCGCCGCCAGGTAGCGCGCATAGTGGTGATCGAACAGGCGCATGAACTCGCCGAAGTAGATGTCCGCCACCCGGGTATCGCCGTGGATCACCAGCATGTTCTCGTCGTTCTTCTCCTGGGAGGCGGCGCTGAAGTTCGCCGACCCGGTCACCACCGTGGGCTGCTCGCCCAGGGGGTCGACCAGCAGGTACTTGGTATGCACGTAGTCGTTGCTGTTCAGCGGGTTGTCACGCTCCTTGAGCGCGTTGGTCAGCGGGTTGTCCTCCCCCAGGAAGCTGCCGGCGGCAAAGATCACGTCACCGTCGGTGCCGATGTTCTCGGTCTTCCTGAGCGGGTCGTCCTTGATCACGTAGCGCAGCACGTCGTTCTGCGCCTGGAGCACCTCCTGGAACTCCCGAGCGATCTCGAACGCGGCGGTAAAACACACCAGCTGACGGGCTGCGCCGGCCAGGTCCGCGTACCACTGCAAGGTCTTCTGCGCCTGGGGCGTTTCCTTGCGCTCGCGGGGACTGAACAGCGGGTAGGTGCCCGGCTGCAACGGCAAGGCGGGCAGCGGGGTAGCCTGGGTATTGGGCGCACGCAGCCTGGCTGGGGTCATGTTCTGTTGCAGCCGCGTCCAGTAGTCCAGGTATTGCCGGGCGATGATGGGGGCGTGGACAACATGGCCGACATTGGAGTGGCCGAAGATCCCGCCAGCCGAGATATTGGTCGAGCCGGTCCAGACGCTGACCGGCTGGCCATCCTTGAGCAGCACGATGAACTTGTTGTGGCGGATGCCTTCGCTGACCGTGCGCGGATGCACCCAGGCCTGCAGGCCGGCCTGCTCGATGGTGGCCAGGTTGTTCGCCTTGTACTTGCTCTGGGCATCGAAGACGACCTGCACGTCGCCTTCACGGGCGGCCTCGCGCAGGGCCTGGGCGACCGGCAGGTACTGGAACTCGTAGAATGCCGCGCGCAGGCCCATGCCTTTCGCGCCGCCGCGCCCGATGAAGTCGAGCAGGCCCTCGTAAAGGCCCCGCGAAAGCCATTTCATCGGTTTGGAGGCCGGCGCATCGGGATCGGGAGCGACGTTATCGAATTCCCTGGCATAAGCCTGGGAGCCGATCACGCCGCGGTTGAAATGGATATCGTGCCTCAGGCCCTCGCCGCCCGGCGCAAGCGTGGGCTCACAGCGCACGCGCACCGCGACGCCCCGGGCGTCGTCGATGCGCAGGTTCCTGGGCTCGCCGAACACCGGCTGCACCGTGTAGGCGTACTCCCCTTCGGGCGCGACGGTGTAGTCGGCCCACAGGAAACTCTGGATCGGATGCTCGCTGGTCGGCACCAGCGTGCCTGGTGGCAGCCCCTTGTCCTTGTCGGCGAAGCGCTTGAGGCCGCGCAGATAGTATTGGGTCCGCAGCTTGCCGGCCGCGTCGAAGTACCGACGGTGTACGGCAAAGCCCAGCAGGTTCTGCTCGCCGACCAGGGTCTCGAGGCTCGGCGGCGTGACGAAGTCCCAGGCCAGGAACACGACATGGGTGCCGGCGATGGCCCGTACCCGCAGATAGTCGCCATTAGCGGATGCTCGCATGGGTGCACTCCTTGCAGGCCGGTTACTGGAACGGCGTCCTGACCTTGATCTGCTGATTGTCGGGGGTCCCGCCGCTCGGGCACGGGATCGCAGCGAGCTGCTTGTCCAGGCACACCCAAAGCTCCTTCAGACGGTTGCCCGAACCCACCGAGACCCGCAGGCTCTGTGCCGGCAATGCAGGGTTGCGGGCCAGGAAGGCCTGCTTGATGTCGCTGACCTTGGCGTTAACCAGTTGATTGGGGCCAGGGTTGCTGCCGAGCATGGCTTGCGTGTCGGGACGGCGCAGCGTGTCGTACACCCGCTGGATATCGGCGAAGTAGCGGTTGGCGGACGACCAGCCACAGGTGCCGTGGGCCTGCCATTCGTTCTGCATCAGGTCCGGCCCCGGCATCATGCACAGGTGCTGCCTGACCAGTGGCGCCGGCAGCGAGCCGACGCTCTGGCAGTTGCGAGGATGGTCCTGGTTGGACTTGGCATAACGGTTCTGCGGCCACAGGCCATGCACCACCCATTCGAAACGATTGCCCGAGAAGCACTGGAAGGCATGCTTGTCCCGTTGCGCCTTGGGCTTGTTGCGCTGGCTCTCGCAGTGCTCCGGCGACCAGGACAGCACCAGCGCCAGGTAGTCGGTGGGCAAGTCCTTGTTGACGTAGTCCACCGGGCGCACCGGCGCGGGCTCGACGGCGTCGGGCAACGCGCAGATTTCCTCGGCGAAGATCGGTGAGGCGGCGGCCAGCCAGCCCCAGAGCAGCGTTCTGACCCAGGCGCAATGCCGTGGTGATCCTTGCATGATGACCTCCTTGTCGGGTTCGACAGGCTCCGTGCCTGTCGCTCGTACAACCCCGTCAGGAGATGGTGTAGCGCGAATATGACGATTCGTCAGTGGCGCTTTGTTGTATCGTTCGTCCCTGCCGTACCACCAGGCGCCAATGAAGCGAAAAAACATGAACCGTCGTAAAAAGATCAACCAGCTGTTGAAAGCCCACGCCAAGAAGGCCAGCGCCAAACTGGCGCCGAAAAACCGCAACACCTACATCTCCAAGGCCGACCGGCTGAAACTGGCGGCCGAAGCCAGCCTGGGCGCCGAGCAGGCCACGGCAGACAGCACCTCCCCCGCACAGCCCTGAGCCTGATAATGACAACACCTGCCGACATAGCGAGCGATGCGATGGACCTGAAATTCAGCCACGTGGATGTGCTGGTCGCCGATCTGCAGGCCGCTTGTACCTACTACGCCCAGGTGCTGGGCGCCGAGATCTCGCGCACGCTCGTCTGGGAGCGCGGCGGCCTGCATGTGCACTACGCCATCGCCCGGATCGGCCAGGAGCGTTTCATGCTGGTGCAGCCGCTGGCGGGCAACCTCAAGGACCTGCTCGACAGCCATGGCGAAGGGATGATCTACCGCCATTGCTACTCCACGCCGGACATCGAACAGGCCTATGACCAATTGACGGCCAACGGCATCCAGCCCGAGGACGAGAACGGCAAGCCGCTGGCGCGCGAGCACCTGCAGTCGCCTGCCGGTGCCCGCATCATCTGGCTGCCGAAGCGTTTCGGGCATTTCTCGATCGAGATCATCGAGGCACAGGCGCTCGAAACCTTCATCGAGGATGCCTTCCTCCCGCAAGCCTGAATCAGAATGCGTACTGCACCCCGACGGTCGAGGTGACCGGCGTGTCCTGGCGAATGATCGGGCTGTGGCGGACCTGGTCGGTGTAGTGCATCACGTTCACGCTGGCGATGGTCGACCAGTGCGGGTCGAACCGGTGCATCCACGACAGCTCGCCCGAGTAGGCATGGATGCCCTTGTCCGCCTTGAATCGATCGAAATCGGTGTTGTCGCTTTGCTGGGCAGTGACGCCGAAGTAGGTCTGGTTGTACTTGGCCTGCCCCGCATGCGCATTGAGGCCCAGGGTGACCATGTCGGCGTCGCTCTGGTGCAGCGTGTTCAGCAGGCCGAACTGGTAGCTGTTGCCGCGCTTGTAGCCACCGGTGCGCAACTCGGCGCCGGCGGTGACCGCCAGCCAGGGCAGGACCTGCTGGGCCAGGTCGATGTTGACCACCGTCGCTCCCCCTACCGCCCCCATGCCTTTCAAATCGTCCGAGCCAGCGCGGTACTTGCTGTCACCGTCGGCACGGCCGAAGTCGTAGCCGAGCGAGAGACTGGCGCTGAAGCCGCTGTCGAACTGATGCTGGACGCCCACGCCCTTGAGGCTGTCGGCGAAGAAGATGCCGCGCTGGAGGGTCACCGATGGCAACAGGTGGCCCTGGCTGCCCTTCGCGCCCATGTAGCGCGGCGCGGCATGCAGGGCGAAGCCTGCGGTGACCTGGGTCTCGTCGCCCCAGATGATGTCCGGCGCAGTCTTTTCCTGGGCACTGGCCTGGCTGCAGGCAAGTGCCGCGTTGAGGGCAAGCGAAGTGCCCAGTATCTTCCTGATGGACGTTGATTCGAACATGATCATGACTCGCTGGATAAAGTTTTCGACGCTGCGGGAAACGCACCGGGATTGCCCGGCGCATTTCAACTGGCGCGCACTCTAGCGAGGGTCTGTCAATGTTCCTTCCAGCGATTGTCAAGGTCGTGTGAAGATGGCTGAATTTTCCGGGTAGGCCTCAGCTGTCCTGGCCCAGCACATAGCGGTCGAAGTGCTGGATATGCTCGTCGAGGTTGTCCTCGAGCATCATCCGGTACTGCTCGCAGAAGTACTTCAACAACTCCTCCCGCGCCGCGGCCATCTCCTGCGCTGACTTGAAGCTGCGCGCCGTCATCCAGGCATTGAAGCGACTGGCGGCGAAGGTCATCGAAGCACTGACCTTGCCGAGGTCTTCGAGCTTCTCGATCTGCTGGTTGGCCAGCTCGATATGCGCATCAGCGCGGTCGTAGAAGGCCTGGTCGGTGGCTTGTGCCATGGCGGTATACCTATTGGAGATGTTTGTCTCAGGCCGTCTTGGCCTGAACAGTGAACAGCCGGCTCATCAGGCGCGCACAGTTGGGTGCGGCCTGCATCCCCAGACCGATAGATTGAGGCGGCGACTGTAACAGAATGCTGTCCTGCCCCGGATACAAGGCTCGAAATCCCTGCCTGTGGGAGCGGGTTTATCGGACCGCCGCACCGCCGCGAACACCGGCAGAGCCGGTGCCATCCACCGCGCCGCCTGCTTCGCGGGTGAACCCGCTCCCACAGAGGTCCCTTCGCCTTAAACCGAGCGCAGGTTCAAAGGGCTCGGATCAACAGACTGCCGCGCATCGTGGCCACAGGCGACGAAATCCTCCTTGCGCAGCACCACCAGCGCCACCAGCGACGCCACACCGGTGCCCACGTAGAAGTACCACGGCGCGGTGATATCCCCGGTCACCTTGATCAGCCAGGTGGAAATCAGCGGCGCGCTGCCGCCGAACACCGCCACCGGGATGTTGTAGGCCATGGCGATGCCGGTGGAGCGGATCCGCGTCGGCAGCAGTTCGCTCATCAACGCGTAGGTCGACGAAGCGTACAGCCCGAACAGGATCGCCACCGCCATCAGCGGCCAGAACAGGGTGGCCGGGGTGGCGCCGGGCGCGGTCTTGAAGAACCAGTACATGGCCAGGGTCGCCAGGGTGCCGATCACCATCAGGAACGGCTTGCGCCCATAGCGGTCGGTGAAGGCGCCGCCCAATGGCATCACCAGCGCCGCCGACAGGCTGGCGACGAACACGTAGAGCAAGGTGGTGCCGCTGTCGAACTTCAGCGTGTTGGACATGTAGGTCGAGGCGAAAGTCAGCACCAGGTAGAAGATCGAGCTGTGCAGGGTGATGATGAAGAACACCAGGGCGATCGAGCGCTTCCACTGCCATACCTCGCGCAGCGGCGCCTTGGAGGTCTGCCCGGCTTCCACCAGGGCGAGGAACTCGGGACTGTCCTCGAGCTTGAGGCGAATGTACAGTGAGATGAAGCCCAGGGGACCTGCGATCAGGAACGGGATGCGCCAGCCCCAGTCCTGCATCAGTTCGGCGCCCAGCGCCCAGGTCATGCCATTGGCCACGGCGCCGCCCAGCAGCAGGCCGAGCACTGCGGTGACCATCAGCCAGCAGGTGGCGAAGCCGCGTCGACCGGGGCCGGCGTATTCGGAAATGAAGCTGGTGATGGTGCCGATCTCACCGCCGGCAGAGAAGCCCTGCACGCAGCGGATCAGTACCAGGATCACCGGCGCGGCGATGCCGATGCTGGCGTAGGTCGGCAGCAGACCGAGCAGGAAGGTGGAGCCGGCCATCATCACCAGCACCGTGATCAGCGTGCGGCGACGGCCGATCTTGTCCGCCAGCGGGCCGAAGAACAAGCCGCCCAGCGGGCGGATGAAGAAGCTCAGGGCAAAGGCCGCGAAGCTCGCCAGCAGGCTGCTGGTGGGGTCGTCGGAAACGAAGAAGGCCTTGCCGATGTACAAGGCCAGGAAGCCGTAGACGCCGTAGTCGTACCACTCGATCAAGTGGCCGGTGGTGGCGCCGATAAAGGCCCGGCGCCGCTGGCGCTGGGTGTTGCCGGGTGACATGCCCATGTCGGGAACTCCTGTCGTGGTGCTTTCCATGAAAGATGCGGGTCAGTGGCTGGCGAACGCCCCGTCGGGGTTCTGCAGCCACTGGCGCAGCTGGGTCTTGAGAATCTTGCCGTAGCTGTTCTTCGGCAGCTCGGCGCAGAACAGGTACTTCTTCGGTTTCTTGAACGAGGCCATGCGCGCCAGGAACCATTGGTTGAGCACCTGGGCATCGAGGCTGCCCGGTGTGCGCGGCACGACGAAGGCCACCACCGACTCGCCCCACTCGGCGTCGGCCTCCCCCACCACGCAGGCCTCGAACACCTCGGGATGCTGGATCAGCACCTCCTCGACTTCGCGCGGGTAGATGTTGCTGCCGCCGGAGATGATTACATCCTTGCTGCGGTCGGTCAGGCTCAGGTAACCGCGCTCGTCGAGAAAACCGATGTCGCCGGTGCGCAGCCAGCCGTCCACCAGGGCCTCCCGGGTGGCCTGCGGATCATTCCAGTAACCCTGCATCACCACCGGCCCGCGCACGCTGATCTCGCCGGGTTCGCCGGCCGCCAGCGGCTGGCCCGCGCCGTCCACCACACGCACCTCGACACAGGCCTGGGCCCGCCCCACCGAGGCGGCGATGGCGGGCCAGTCGGGGTGCTCACGGTCGGCGATGACCTCACGCGACAGCGCGCTGATGGTCATCGGGCATTCGCCCTGGCCGTAGATCTGCACCAGGCGCGGGCCGAAGGTGTCCAGGGCCTCGCTGAGGTCCGCCAGGTACATCGGGCCACCGCCGTAGACGATGGTCTTGATGCCCGCGCCGTCATAACCCTGTTGGCGGGCCTGCTCGACCATGCGCTTGACCATGGTCGGCGCGGCGAACAGGCTGACCTGTCCCAGGGTCTGCGCCAGGCCGAACAGCTCGACGGCCTGGAAGCCCCGGGACAGCGGCACCACGTGCCGGGCGCCGCAGCGCACGTGGACGAAGTTGTACAGCCCGGCGCCATGGGACATCGGCGCGGCGTAGACCACGGCATCGACGGCGGTTACCGGGTCGACGTCCAGCGGGTAGCACAGCGACATGGCGACCAGGTTGCCATGGGACAGCATCACGCCCTTGGAACGCCCCGTGGTGCCGGAGGTGTAGAACAGCCAGGCCAGGTCGCTGTCCTGACGCGGGTGCGGCTGCGCCAGTTGATCGCTGTCGAGCGCGCCGGGCGCGGCCAGGACAGGCGCAGCCAGCTCACGGCAGCCGACTGGCAGGGTCGCGCTGTCGAAGAGCTCGCCCTCGTCGGTATAGATCAGGCGCGCCCCGGCATTGCCGGCAATCCAGGCCGCTTCCAGGGCGTGCAGCTTGCTGTTGATCGGCACCGCCACCGCCCCGCTCCACCAGATGGCGTAGAGCAGTTCCAGGTAGACGCAGCTGTTCTTCATCAGCAGCGCCACCCGGTCGCCCGGTTCGATGCCATGCACGTCACGCAGTTCCAGTGCCCGTGCCCGCACCTGGGCGGCGAACATCCGGTAATCGGCCACCTGACGCTCCCCGTCGAACAGCGCCGGACGCTCGGGCCAGCGCTGGGCTGCATCCTGCAGCCAATGGGCGATGTTCATCCTCAGACCCTGACCGCTTGCAACACGCTGGCATAGTTGGCCACCGCCATGCCGCCCATGTTGAACAGCAGGCCGAACTCGGCGTTGGGCACGCCCAGGCCGATGGGCTTGCCGGTCAACTGGGCGAAGCCCAGGGCATGCATCGACACCCCGGTGGCGCCCACCGGATGGCCCTTGGCCTTGAGCCCGCCGGACAGGTTCACCGGCAGCCGTCCGCCCTGGCGCACGATGCCATCGTCCAGCGCCCGGTGCCCCTCGCCCCTTGGCGCCAGGCCCATGGCCTCGTAGATCAGCAGTTCGGCGATGGTAAAGCAGTCGTGCACCTCGGCGAAGCTCAGGTCGTTCAGGGTCACCCCCGCCTCGCGCAACGCCCCGTGGATCGCCCGTTGCGGCCCCTCGAAGGCCAGCATGTCGCGACGCGACAGCGGCAGGAAGTCGTTGACCTGGACCATCGAGCGGATCGCCACCTGGCGGCGCATCGAGCGGGCGCGCTCGGGCGAGGCCAGGACGATCGCCGCCGCGCCGTCGCTGATCAGCGAGCAGTCGGTCAGGCGCAGGGGCGCGGCGATCAGCGGGTTGCTTGGCGACACCTGGTTGCAGTGCTCGAAGTCCATCACCCGGTGCATCTGCGCCAGCGGGTTGGCCATGGCGTTGGCGTGGTTCTTCACGGCGATGGCCGCCATCGACGCCAACGGGCTGTGGTAGCGCTCGGTGTACTGCTGCGCTACCTGGCCGAACAGCTGGGCGAAGCTAAGCCCGGCTTCCGCCAGGTCGTTCTGGTAGCCAGCGCCGGCCAGCGCCCGGGTGACCTCGACCGTGCTGTTGCCGGTCATTTTCTCCGCGCCGACCACCAGCACCAGCTCGGCGGCGCCGCTGCGGATCGCGTTGATCCCGGCCTGGATCGCCGCCGAGCCCGAGGCGCAGGCGTTTTCGCAGCGGGTGGCGGGCTTGAAGCGCAGTTGCGGGTCGGCCTGCAGCATCAGCGAGGCCGGGAAGCCGTCGGCCACCAGGCCCGAGTTGAAGTGGCCGAGGAACAGCGCGTCGATCTCGGCGGCGTCGATGGCCGCGTCCTGCAGGGCATCGCGGGTGACCTGGACGATCAGGTCCTCGAGGTTCAGGCCATCCAGGCGGCCGAAGGGACTGTGCGCGGCGGCGACGATGGAGATGGAATCGTGGAGCATGGTGGTTTTCTTCTGTCCTTGAAGCGGGTATTGCATACAATGTGGCAGTACCCGAATCCCACGCTAGTTGGGGCAACTACGTACGCGAGTAAGTAGTGAGCCGTACGGGACACCACCACAAGCACCAAGGCAGGAAGCCTGATGACCGTACCCACCCACGCCTCCCCGGACCTCGAACGCCTGGCGTTCCAGGTTTCACCGGCGCCGCAACTGATCACCGGCCACCGGCGCATGCTTGACTGCAACGAGGCCTTCTCCCGGCTGTTCGGCTATACCCGTGAAGAACTGCGCGGGCATCTGACCTTGCTGCTCTACCCTTCCCACGCTGATTACCAGAGCATCGGCGAGCGCAGCGAGCACTGGCTGCGCAACGGGCTGGGCGCCTTCTACTCCGACGAACGCTTCATGCAGCACCGCAATGGCGAGGTGTTCTGGGCCCGGGCCCAGGGCTTCACGCTGACGGTGGAGGATCCGTTCAAGCTGATGATCTGGCATTTCGAACGGCTCGACCGGCAGCCGGCGCCGACGGTGCAACTGACGCCACGCGAGCGGGAGATTTCGTTGCATATCGTCAATGGGCTGACCTGCAAGGAGGTGGCGCGGCGGTTGGGGATCTCGCATCGGACAGTGGAAGTGCATCGGGCACGGCTGATGAAAAAATTGCAGGCGAAGAACAGCGCGGAGTTGGTGTCGAAGATCATTTTCATCAGTTGATTGCGGGTCATCAGCAACCCGCAAACAGGTCGCTTGCCTGAACGGACCCTACCTTTGCAGCAGGGCCACCATCTCCTGGTATCCGCGCTGGCGGGCATGCTCCAGCGCGGTCACGCCATCCTTGTCGGCGATCCGTGGATCCGCCCCGGCCGCCAGCAGCCGGCGCACGATCTCCACATGCCGCGGGCCGCCATCGCCGAGGATCACCGCCTCGAGCAGCGCGGTCCAGTGCAGGCGGTTGAGATGGTTCACGTCGACGCCGGCATCGATCAGCAGCTGCACGGTCTCGACATGGCCGCGCTCGGCCGCCGGGATCAGCGCGGTGCCGCCGTAGCGGTTGGTACTCCTCAGGTCGGCGCCATGGGCCAGGGTCAGGCGCAGGATGTCGTTCAGCCCGCGGGCGCCGGCATACAGGTAGGGGCTGTCGTTGATATTGTCCTTGGCGTTGACGTCGGCCCCGGCCTCGATCAGCACCTTGGCCACATCCACCTGGTTGGCGTGGGTCGCCACCAAGAGCGCGGTCTGGCCCTGCTCGTCGCGGGTGTCCGGCGGTGCGCCCTGCTCCAGCAACTGGCGCACGACTGGCGCATCACCCCGTTGGGCGGCATCGAGCAAGGCGGTGTTCATGGTCGTGGTCTCGGCATGGGTGGCAAGGCTCAGGCTCAACAGCAAGGCGGCGAACGGCAGGCGCATGGGCATCGGTTCCTTGTGCGACGAAGCTCCAATGTAGGGCCCTGATCGTTGTAGCAGAAGTGAATTATCTGGATGCAACCCAGTGTATTTGCGCATGTTGCCGGGTAGCGGTTCCCATGGTAGAAGTCAGGCTTGTCATTCAGAAGCTGAATACCAAGATGTCTTCCAGCGTAAAGCCGAATAGGGCCCTGTTCGACCTCGACCTGCTGCGCGCCATCGTCGTGGTGGCCGACTGCGGCAGTTTCACCACCGCCGCCGCACGGCTGCACTCCACCCAGTCGACCATCAGCCAGAAGGTTCGCCGCCTCGAAGACATGGTCGGTCATCGCCTGCTGGTGCGCGGCAACCGCGACGTGCTGCCCACCGATGCCGGGCAGACCTTGCTCGGCTATGCCCGGCACATGCTGGCCTTGAACGACCAGATGCTCGAAGCCCTGGCCGGGGCCATGGTCGGCGTCACCGTGCGCCTGGGGGTGCCGGAGGATTTCGTCGGCGGACGCACCACCAACGCGCTGTCCGCGTTCAGCCGGCGCCATCCGCAGGTCAAGCTGGAGGTTACCAGCGGCCTGTGCCGCGACCTCAGCCAGGCCTACGACAACGGCGAGCTCGACCTGGTGCTGCTCAAGCAGCGGCGCAACAGTCGCGAGGGCGTGGCCTGCTGGCCGGAGCGGTTGCAGTGGATCGACAGCGTACGCACACCGTCCTTCGAACTCGATCCGATTCCGCTGGTGACCTTCCCGCCACGCGGGCTGTACCGCGACGACATGATCAATGCGATCGAAGGCATGGGCCGGCGCTGGCGCATCAGCTTCACCAGCTCCAGCCTCAGCGGGATCCAGGCGGCGGTGGCCGACGGCATGGGCATCAGCCTGCTTCCTCCACGCGCGGCGCTGGCCGAGCACCGGGTATTGGGTGCCGAGCAAGGGCTGCCTGAAGTGGACAGCTACGAGATCGTGATCGTGCATCGGCCGACGGCGGACGTGATGGTCAAGGCGCTGGCCGAGGTGCTGACGGAGTTGCTGGCGCTGCGGGCGATCTGATACGGCCATCGCGACTTGCCCCGCGATGGCACTCTCTCAGTCCCCACAACAGTGGGGTTTGTCCTGCGCGTCCTCATAGCGATCATGATGCCGCACCCAGTCCATCGTCCCTTCCTCGTTGCGCCCCAGGGGCGCCAGGTCGAGGAAGTTGTAGGCGTTGACCAGGATGTCCAGCCCCCGGGCATAGGTGGAATAGGTGTGGTACAGGTTGCCGTCGGCCTCCCGGTAGAACGCGCTCAGCCCGGGCAGCTCCGCCTCGTTGCCGGTATAGGGTTCGTAGTTGTACTGGGCGCTGCCGTCGGTGGCGACACTGACCCCGAAGTCCTGGTTGAAGGGGCTGCCATGCGAGGAGTACCACGGGAAGCGCCAGCCCATGCGCTGGCGGAACGCCTGGAACTCGGCATAGGGTGCCCGCGACACCGCCACCAGGGACACGTCATGGTGGGCCAGGTGCAGGTTGGCGCCGTCGAAGTGGTCGGCGAGGAACGAACAGCCCGGACAGCCTTCGTTCCAGCCTTCGGCGAACATGAAGTGATAGACCAGCAACTGGCTGCGTCCGGCGAACAGCTCGGTCAGGCCCAGCTCGCCGTGCGGGCCGTGGAATCGATAGTCCTGTTCCACCCGCACCCAGGGCAGGGCGCGGCGGGCGGCGGCGAGTTCATCGCGTTGATGGGTGAAGGCTTTCTCGTGCAGCCAGAGCTGCTGGCGGGCGGCAAGCCACTGGCTGCGCGTGACCACGGCATGCTTGGGGATGGGATGGCTCATGGGTGTGACTCCACGCTGGGGGTTCACCAGGTGGTCGAACAGGTAGCGAATGTTTCGACAGGCCTTGTGCCGTTACCGACGGATGGTCACGCAAAGCGGGGAAAAAGGAACCGCGGCGCCAGGGAGAGCAAACACCGCGGTCCAAGGGGGGAGCCCGTCACTGCTGGGTCACAGTCGCCGAGTTGGCATTGCCATACTGGGTAATGGTGGCGGTCTGGCTTGCGCCACTCTGGTCGACGAACGCCTGGTTGCCGTTGCCACCCTGGGTCACGTAGGCAAGGTTGGCCACGTCGGTCTGCTTGATGGTGGCCTCGTTGCCATTGCCGTACAGCTGGTAGGTGTAGCTCTGGTTGCCACTGCCCGACTGGTCGAGGGTGATGCTGCCGCCATTGCCGGCGGCCAGGCCTTCGGCGTAGTTGGCGGTGCCGCGCTGGTCGGCGATGAGCAGGTTGTCGCTGCCGTTCTGCTCGAAGTACAGCTCATTGTTGCTGTCGGCCTGGCGGGTTTCCATCTGGTTGCGGTTGCCGTTCTGGTCCAGCCGCGCGACCTGGGCGTTGCCTTCCTGGGTGATGTTGACGCCGTTGCCATTCCCGGTCTGGTTGATCTGCGCCTGTTGGCCGACGCCGAACTGCCCACCGGATTTTTCGCCCTTCCAGTTGCTGGCCATGATCTTGTTGGCATTGCCCGCCGTGCTGATGGTCAGGCTGTGGTTGTCGCCGGTCTGGTAGGTGAAATGCAGGTTGTTGTTGCCTACTTGGGAAATACTGGTCACCGCCTGGCTGGTCTCGTACTGGTCCGACCAGCTGGCATTGCCGCGACCGGTCTGGCTGAGGCCTGCGCTGTTGCCCTGGCCGAAGCTCTGGTCGATGTAGCCTTCGTTGGCCTGACCATTCTGGTACACGCTGGCCTGGCTGGCGGCCTGGTTGTCCTGCCACACCTCCACCGAGTTGCCGGTGCCGTACTGGTCGATGCCGATGGTGCCGCCCAGGCCGTCGCGCTGGTCGCCATAGGCCCAGTTCTGCCTGCCCTCCTGGTAGATCGCGATATCGCCGTCCTGGTGAGTCATGTGCTCGGCGGCCGCCTGGTTGCCGGTGCCGCCCTGCATGATCACGCTCTTGTTGTTGCTGCCGCCGAACAGCTGCTCGACCGTGGCGTCGTTGCCATGGCCTGACTGCAAGGTGGTGGCCTGGCTGCCCAGTTGGGTGTCCTGCCAGATGACCGAGCGGTTGCCGCTGCCCAGCTGGATCTGCAGGGACTCGTTGTTCTCGCCCACCGACTGGCTGGCGAAGGCGTCGTTGAGGCCGCCGCCGGACTGCTGGGTGATCTGGCTGCCGTTCTCGTACAACTGCTCGGCGTAACCGGCGTTGAACGAGCCGGTGGCGCTCTGCTGGATATGGCTGGTGCTGTTGTCCTGCAGCGCCATGTGGTTATGGTCGTGGCCGGTCTGGTTCTGCGTGGCCGAGGCGAACGGCGCCTGGCTCTGCTTGACCTCGGCGATGTTCTGGTTGCCCTGCTGGGACTGGGTCGAGATGCTGTCGTCGGCCATGGCCTGGCCGGCAAGGGCCAGGACGATGGCAGCGCTCAGGGGGGCGAGCTTGTGCATGGTGTTGCCTCCAGATCTGTCGTGTTGGGCCTAGCGGTATTGGCTGACATGGACCTGCTGGCCGTTGCCGGCCTGGGTCACGGTGCTGTTCAGCCCCGTGCCGCGCTGGTCGATGGTGGCGCTGTTGTGGTTGCCGATCTGCTCGATGGCGGCGCTGTTGTCGCTGCCGTTCTGGCGGATCGTGGCGTTGTTGCCCTGGCCCTGCTGGCTGATCGCGGCCGTCAGGTCGCTGCCTTCCTGCAGGATGTACGCCTCCTGCGCGCTCCCGGCCTGGACGATCCGGCCCAGCAGGGCCTGGCCGTTCTGGTCGAGGGCGGCGCGGTTGCCCGTGCCCAGCTGCTCGATCACCGCAACCTGGCCGGCAGCGGTCGGCAGCAGGCGCAGCACCAGCGGCTCGCCGAGGTCGCTGCCGACGGCGAGGTCGGCGTTGTCCATCAGGTCGTCGGCCAGGGCCTGGCCGGTCAGGGCCAGGCTCAGCAGCAGTGGGTACAGGGCGTTCATGGCATCCCTCCGTTTACTGCACCACCACGTTGACCGTGCGCGTGGTGCCCTGGCTGCTGGTCACCGTGGCGGTCGGCGCGGCGGTGGGCACCAAGGTCGTGCTGTTGCTCACCGTCAGGCGCCAGCGGCCGGTGACCGGCACGGTGGTGGTACCGAGGGTCTGCACGCCGGTGGTGGTGGTCACGCGCACGGTGATGGTGTTGCCGGTGGTCACCGAGGATGTGCCGCTGATATCCCAGTTGAAGCGGTTGTTCGAGCGCGCCGTGACCGTCGCCGCGGTGACCGCGAAGGTTTCCTGGGCCGGCCGTGGCGACACCTGCACGGTGACCGTGCCGGGCGTCGAGGTGGCGCCGATCGAGTCACGGGCGACGTAGCTGAAGCTGGTGGTGAACGCCGCGCTCACCGTGGCCGGTGGCGTGTAGGTGATCACGTTGCCGTCGGTGCTGACCGTGCCGCGTCCGGCCGGGGTCGGCTGGGTGACGCTGGCGATGGTCAGAGGCAGGTTGCCTTCCGGGTCGGTGTCGTTGGCCAGGGCGTTGATGGTCAGCGGCACGCCGAGGGTGGCGACGCTGTCGGCCACCGCGCTCGGTGGACGGTTCGGCGCGACGTTGACGGTCACCGTGGCCGGGGTCGACTTCAGGCCCTTGGCGTCCTGGGCGCGGTAGCTGAAGGTCGCCACCACTGGCGCGGTGGCGCCGGCCGGCGGGGTGTAGGTCACCGCGGTGGTGCCGTTGAGTACCACGCCACCCAGGCCGGTACCCGGCTGGGTGAGGTCGGTGATGCTCAGTGGCACGTTGCCGTCCGGGTCGCTGTCGTTGGCCAGCAGGTTGAGGGTGATCGGCACCCCGACACTGGTGCTGGCGCTGTCGGCCTGGGCCGCGGGGGCCTGGTTCTCGGTGGGCACCGGGGCATTGCCGACCACCACCACCGGCTCCACGTCGATACCGCCGTGGGCAGACTTGACGGTGATGCTGGCGGGCGGCTGGGCCAGGTCGTTGACCGTCAGGCTCTGCTGCACGCCGGACTTGGACATGCGCCCGAAGCCCTGAACCAGCAGGTCGGGCACCACCACTTCATCGCTGGAGCGAGCCTCGACCAGCAGGCGCTTGGCGCTCCAGTCGTAGCGTGCGGTGGCGACCTTGACCACATCGCTGAGCTTGCTCGACAGCGCCGTCGGCCGCGTGGTGCCGGCCGGGCTGCTGGCGGTGACCACCACCACCGACGGTGGCACGGCCTGGCTCAGTTGCTGGCTGAAGAACAGCCCGTTGTTGTCGGCGAGCATGCTGAACTGGCATGGCGACGGCGGCGAGCCGATCAGCGCCAGGCCGTTGCGCAGGCACAGACTGGCGCTGTTCGGCGCCTTGGCGAAGACCTCGACGCGGGTGCCGGCGGCGTTGCGCTGGTAGGTGGCGCGCTGCAGCGTCACCGGGGTCTGCTGGCGCTGGTCGAGGACCTTGCCGGAGACGGTGAAGACGTTGGTCTGGATGGTGCCCGCCGGACCCTGGATGCGCACGAAGTTGGTGTTGTTCGGGCTGCCGGTCACCGCCTCGGTGATGTTCGGGTCGCCGACGAAAGTCTCGGTGGCACCGGTGTCCGGGTTGACCTCGGTGTACGGGCCGCCGACGCCGCGCAGGAACGGGCCGAGGTTACCGTTCAGGGCGCCGCTGAAGTTGCCCGGCGCGCCGATGCCGATGTCGCGGGTGATGTTGATCGCTCGTCGGCCGGCGGTGGTCACGTTGACCGTCTCGACCCCGAACGGGTGGGTGATGGTGTAGGTACCGGTGCGCGGCACCGAGGCGCGGATGCGGATGCGGGCAAAGCTCTGCTGGTCGCCGTTGACCGGGTTCTCGGCGGCGAAGGCCGCCTCGAGGCCGGCGACATAGACTTCCAGCTCGTAGCCGCTGTTGCCCACCTGCGGGATCTCGGTCTCGGCCAGGAACCAGAACATCTCCGGCGGCCAGTTGTCCGGGAACACCAGCGGCAGGGCGTCGTCGTAGACCCCGGGCTCGGGCAGCAGCGTGCACATGTAGGCCGGGGCGCCCGGCGCACCCGGTGCCCGCGAGCTGGTGGCGCGTGACTGGCACAGCTCCAGGGCAAGGTTGTTGGCGTCCTTGTACCACATCGGGTAGCCCCCGGTGGCGAAGGTGTAGGGGCCGGGATCGACCTCGCTCAGCGCGGCCCAGGCCGCGCTGCTGACGGTAAGGGTGAAACCGGCGGCGCACAGCGCCCGACGCGACCAAGTATTCATGCGGCCTCCTTGAAGGCGGTGTCTGTTCATGGCACCAGCACCACGTCTTCGTTGTCGCTGCCGCCGTGGCTGCTGGTGACTTGCACCTGCGCTGGCGGGATGGGTGACAGCCCGGTGGTCAGGGACTTGACCGCGCCGTTGCCGCTCAGGTTGCCGATCAGCGCACCGTTGCCGGTGCGGGCGGTGAGTGCGGGCGGACTGGTCTCGTCGCTGCTGCTGGCGACCAGGGTCAGCTGGCCGCTGGCCAGGCTGTATTCGGCGCGGCTGATGGTCACCAGGTCGGTCAGCGGCATGGCGGCGCTGGTCGGCGTGCTGGTGGTGATGGCCAGGCTGTTGTCGGCGGTTACCTGCAGGGTCAGCGGCAGGGTCGGGTTGAGCGCCGACTGGCCGTACCAGGCGCCAGTGCCGTTGGCCTCGCCCAGGGAGAGGGTCGGTGTCTGGCTGGTCAGGGTGACCGTGGCCGGCGCCGGCGGCGCCATGACGAACACATCCTGCTGGGCCCGCAGGTCACCGTTGACGGTATGCCGCGAGTAGGTGCTGCGCTGGGGGATCAGCGGCGTCGGCCGGTTGACCGTGGACAGCTTGCCGGAGATGGCGAACAGCTCGGTGCGCAGGTCGATGCCGTTGGGGCCCTCGATGCGCACGAAGTTGGTGTTGAACGGGCTGCCGGTGACCGGCTCTTCCAGGTTCGGGTCACCAATGTAGCTTTCGCTGGCGCCGGTGCCGGGGTTGGTTTCGGTATAGGGGCCGTTGACACTGCGCAGGAACGGCCCGACGTCGCCTTTGAGCGCGCCGCTGTAGTCGCCGGGAGAGCCGATGCCGATGTCGCGGGTCATGTTGATCGCCCGGCGCCCGCCCGCCGGCACGTCGAACACGTCGACGCCGTAGGGATGGGTGATGGTGTAGGTGCCGGCCACCGGCACATCGACGCGGATGCGCACCCGAGCGAAGCTGACCTGGTCGCCATCCACCGGCTCCTCGGCGCTGAAGGCGGCCTCGATGGCCGAGCCGAAGCTCAGGTCGATGCCGCGGGCGGCATCGACGATGGCGGCGTCGGCGGTAAACCAGAAGGCCTCGTCGGGGAAGTTGCTGGGGAAGACGATCGGTTGGGTATCGTCGAACACGCCGGGGGTGGGCAGCAGCGTGCACATGTAAGACGGCGCGCCGGGGGCACCGGCGACCCGTGAGCTCACCGCCTTGGACAGGCACAGGTCGAGCACTCGGCCATGGCTGTCCTGGTACCAGGCGGGGAACTTGCCGGTGGGCAGGGTATACGGGCCGCTGTCGACCGCATACAGCGCAGCCTGGGCCGGTAGCTGGAGCAGGCCGGCGAAGATCGCCACGGCCAGCGGGTGGGGAGTCGGTCGGTGCATGAGTTGCTTCCTCCTGCAAACGGGCCCATGGGTTGGGGCGTCTGCAGAGGCATCGGCAACTGTTGTGCCAGGTTTCCCATGGCCTTGAGAAATGGCTCTGGATCAAGGGTTCCAGCGTGCCTGACCGGTATCCGGCGAAGTGTTGCAGATGGGCGGGTGGACCCAGCATTGGGGAATGGGGCCAGGGTGGCGTGGTATTCACCGCAAGGGATTGTGCGCCGGTCAGATCGAGCGCTGTGCGCGTGGTGCTCGATCTGGCCGGCGTTACAAGGCGTGCAGCGAACGCCTTGAATACGCTACCTCTCGGTACGACGTTCCATCAGCGTGTGCGGCAGGACCCTGGAGTACGCACCCTGGTGATAGAGCAGCGGCGAGCCGCCCAGGTCGTCGAAGGCCAGCACCCGGCCGAGGAGGATCCAGTGATCGCCGCCATCGATCTGCTGGAACTTCTCGCAGCGAAAACGCGCCGCGCAGCCTGGCAGCAAGGGCGCCCCACCCTCTCCGGTCTCGTGTTCGATTCCGGCGAAGCGGTCTTCGCTGGGGCGGGCAAAGGTGTTGGACAGGTCGATCTGGTCGGCGGCCAGCACGTTCACGGCGAAGTGCCCGGCGGCCTCGAACACCGCATGGCTGCCGGAGCGTTTGTCGATGCTCCAGAGCACCAGCGGTGGATCGAGGGATACCGAGTTGAAGCTGTTGGCGGTGACGCCGACCTTGCGCCCCGAGGCGTCGGCGGCGGTGATCACGGTGACGCCGGTGGCGAAGTTGCCCAGGGCGCGGCGGAAGGCGCGGCTATCGAAGGAAGTGGACATGCAAGGCTCCGTCATTGTTATCGGGCTGGGTCGGTTTGCGGGCGCGGGCTTGTCTGGTCGAGCGCTATCGCGGGGCAAGCCCGCTCCCACGTTGTTCCGTCCATGTTTATCGGTTGCAGATCAGGTCATCGCCGGGTCCGGCTCCAGCCCCATCAGCTCGCGCCCGAGGATCTGCGCGCAGACGTCGTAGTCGGTGTAGGCATGCGCGCCGGTCATGTGCGCATCGCGGAACAGCCGCTGCAGCTCGTTGCCGTCGAACCAGGCGCCGCCGCCGGCCGCCTCCATCAGCCGATCCACGGCCTGGATGCACAGCTTGACCGCGTAGCCCTGGTTGGTGCGCCAGTAGGTAAGCTCGGTGCGGGTCGGGTATTGGTGCCGGGCACTGTACTCGGCGATCTGCTCCCAGCTCTTTTCCAGCAGCGCACGCGCCGCGGCGACCTGGTGGGTGGACTCGGCCAGGCGCATCAGCGCCGGGGTGGCCGCGCCGACGGCGGCGCCGGTGTAGGCGCGCACGCGGTTGCGGGTCTTGTCCCTGAAGACCTCGAGCATGCGCTCGGCGATGCCCAGGCTGACCGTGGAGAATCCGCTGGCGAAGTACGGCCGGTACGGGTTGAAGTAGATCGCACTGTCCGGGTACAGCCCGAAGCCCGCCGACTGGCCCTCCATCATGTCCCTGGCCTTCTGGATACGGTGTTCGGGCACGAAGGCACGCTCGACGATCAGCGTGCGGCTGCCACTGGCGCGCATGCCGGTGGCGAACCAGTCGTCGCGGATCTGGTAGTCGCTGCGCGGCAGCACGGCGAAGCAGTAGTCCTGGCCGCCCTCGGGGTTGGCCCGGCGAAAGCCCATGATCGCCCACTCGGCGTGGTCACAGCCGCTGCTCCAGCCCATCTCGCCGCTGAACAGCACACCGCCCTCGACCTCCTCGGTGCGGCCGAACGGCGCGATGCTGCTGCTGGCGGTGGCGTCCGGGTCGCGGCCCCAGATCTCGTCCTGCAAGCGTGCCGGGAACATCGCCAGCTGATGGCTGTGGGTGCACAGCAGGCTCATCGCCCAGGCGGTGCTGGCGCAGGCGCCGGCCAATGCGGCGATGCACTCGGCGAACTGCGGCAGGCTGATTTCCAGGCCGCCGTAATGCCTGGGCAGGAAGGCCTTGTGCAGGCCGATGGCCTTGAGCGCGGCGATGTTCTCGGCGGGCACGCTGCGCTCGCGCTCGGCCTGGTCGGCGCGGGCGGCGATGGCCGGCAACAGGGGCTTGAGGTCTTCGAGCAGGGAGTTTGGCTTTTTCATGGTCTGGCTCATTGTTATTGGACCCTGGCGAACGCTGCCTGGAAGGGGCCGCTCGCTGATGAATGCCGGGTCAGTATGGGAGCCGTGGGCGAGGTGGAAAATGCAACTTCCGCACCTCGGATTGCACTTTTCGTGGCGCCTGGCAGGCAGGGTCATGGGGGCGGCATGGGCAGACAAGATCGCCAGCTTGCCGCGCTTTAATCTGGGGGAAATCGGGCCGCGACGCGGCCCATCGCGGGGCAAGCCCGCTCCCACGAAGCCCTCGGCAACCCACCCGGAGCCCTGCCATGAGCGACATCGCCCTCCTCCCCAGCGTCAGCGCCTTCCTGGCCCGCGACCACGGTCTGTACATCCATGGCGCAGCGGTCGCCAGCCAATCCAGCGCCCGCATCACCGTGCACAACCCGGCCAACGGCGAAGCCATCGCCCAGGTCGCCGATGCCAACCTGGCCGACGTCGAGCGCGCCGTCGAATCGTCACGCCAGGGCTTTGCCAGCTGGTCGTGCACCAGCCCCGCCGCCCGCGCCGCGGTGTTGTTCCGCCTGGCCGACCTGCTGGAGGCCAACCGCGAGGAACTGGCCCAGCTGGAAACCCTGCAGTCGGGCAAGCTGATCGGCATCGCCCGCGCCTTCGAGGTGGAGCAGGCCGCGCACTTCCTGCGCTATTACGCCGGCTGGGCCACCAAGATCACCGGCCAGACCATCACCCCGTCCCTGCCCTCCTTCGCCGGCGAGCGCTACAGCGCCTTCACCCTGCGCGAGCCGGTGGGCGTGGTGGTGGGCATCGTGCCGTGGAACTTCGCCACCATGATTGCTCTGTGGAAACTGGCCTCGGCCCTGACCACCGGCTGCAGCATCGTGCTCAAGCCCAGCGAGTTCACCCCGCTGACCCTGCTGCGCATCGCCGAGCTGGCCAGCGAGGCCGGCCTGCCGCCGGGGGCGCTCAATGTGCTGACCGGCGGCGGCCTGGTGGGCAAGGCGCTGGTCGAGCACCCCGGCACCGACAAGGTGTCGTTCACCGGCTCCGTGCCCACCGGCATCGCCGTCGGCCAGGCGGCCATGGGCGCCAAGCTGACCCGGGCGACCCTGGAGCTGGGCGGCAAGAACGCGGTGGCGTTCCTGCCCGATGTCGCCGTCGACAAGGCGGTGGACGGCATCATCGAGGCCGGCTTCCTGCACTCCGGGCAGATCTGCGCCGCCGGCGAGCGCTTCTACGTCCATCGCTCGCGCCTCGACCCGCTGCTCGAGGCCCTGTCCCAGCGCCTGGGCCAGCTGAAGATCGGCTCCCCCCTGGACGAAACCACCCAGTTCGGCCCGGTGGCCAACAAGCCGCACCAGCAGAAGCTCGGCGAGCTGTTCGCCACCGCCCGTGCCGAGGGCAACCGCATCGTCCATGGCGGACGCCTCGGCGACGGCCCAGGCTGCTTCGTCGAGCCCACGGTCATCCTCGCCAACAACGCGGGCGACACCCTGCTCAACCAGGAAACCTTCGGCCCGGTGGCGACCTTCCTGCCCTACGACCATGAGGACGAACTGATCCACCTGATGAACGCCTCGCCCTACGGTCTGAGCGCGAGCCTGTGGACCAACGACCTGGGCAAGGCCATGCGCCTGATCCCGGAGATCCAGGCCGGGACCCTGTGGGTCAACATGCACACCCTGCTCGACCCGGCGGTGCCGTTCGGCGGCATCAAGGCCTCAGGTATTGGCCGCGAGTTCGGCTCGGCCTTCATCGACGACTTCACCGAGCTGAAGTCGGTGATGATCCGCTACTGACCATGACCCACGCCAACCACGACCTGGGCCGCTACTGCCTGCAGGCCTTCAGCCAGCAGGTGCCGGCCTCGCTGGCGGCGTTCTACCGCATCGATGCCGGGCAGCAGGCCTGCGACTTCCTGTTGCAGGACCTGCAGGCACCGATGCATGCCCGCTACCTCGAGCACTACCGGGCCTTCGACCCGCTGCAGCCCGAGCGCTGCCTGGCCATCGGCCAACCGGTGGTGTCGCTGCGCCAGGGCCTGGCCTGCCTGCCCGAAGCCCAGGGCCAGACCTACCGGCGTTTCCTCGCGCAGCATCAGGTGCTGGACGTGGTGGAGATCATCGCCCAGGCCGATGGCCGTCCCGTGGCCGGCGTCTCGCTGTTGCGCTGTGCCAGCCTCGGTGAGTTCCGCAGCGACGAACTCGAACGCCTGCTGCCCCTGCACGGGCTGATGCAACTCGCCGTGGCCAGCCAGCCGCTGGCGAGCGCGCCCGCGCCCGTCGAACTGACCCCACGGGAACGGCAGATCGCCGAGCTGCTGCGCCAGGGCAGCAGCAACAAACTGATCGCCCGCGCCCTGGGCGTCGGCCTGCCGACGGTGAAGACCCACCTGATCAACCTGTTCCGCAAGCTCGGCGTGCGCAACCGCACCGAGCTGGTGACCAGCCTCTACCTGTGACTCAACCTTCCGGTTGATACCGCCGCCCGTCACACCGTTGCACCCTGTGGCCACCCCAACCACAGGAGTCACCGCCATGCCCAACACCGCCGACTGGATCACCGTGGGCGCCCTCGCCGACGGCTTCGCGCCCGAGGCCTTCATCCTGCCGCAACTGGCCGACCTGTCCGGGCGCACGCTCACCCTGCACTTCGCCAATGGCTGGGTCATCGAACACCGCTTCGACAGCGAACGCCTGCACTGGCGCGCCGCGGACGGCCACAGCAGCGGCAGCGCCGGCTACCGGGCCACCTCGGTGCGCCCCGGCATCTACCTGGTCGACTTCATCAAGCACGAGGCCGGCCAGGCCTGGTCGGTGTCGCTGGTGCTCGACACCCTCGAGCACGCCTTCACCGCCGTGCTCGGCCGCTTGCCCGACCAGGCCCGCACCCAGCGCGGCCTGTACGCCCTGGCCCTGGCCGGCGAAGCGCTGACCGGCATCGAGACCAGCTTCCTGCACGGCAGCCTCGACCGCCCCTGGCAGGCCGGCGCCTGCCCCCACGCGCCGACCACCGAGCTGGTCGGCCTGCGCAACCACTACCGCTACAGCCCCACCGAGGAGTACGAGCACATCTACCTCAACGCCAACTACTACAGCTGGCAGTGCCTCAAGGGCGTCGAACAGGGCCTGTGCGACACCGACCGGGCGTACTACTACAAGATCGCCGAGCAGCTGTACCTGTTCGTCTGGTGCGAGAAGATCGTACCCACCCTGGGCCTGGTGATGATCGACCTGGCGCACCACCGCAGCGACGGCAAGATCTTCGGCTATCAGGGCGGCGGCTTCGATGCGCTGGCCAATTTCCCGGTGTCGTCCCACTGTCGGGTGCTCAACCGCACGGAGTATGCGCAGTGAGCCGCAGCGTGCTGATCACCGGGGCCGGCAGCGGCATCGGTGAAGCCTGCGCCCTGCGCCTGGCCGGCCAGGGCTGGCAGGTAGCGCTGGTGGGCCGCCGCCGCGAAGCGCTGCAGCGCGTCGCGCAGCTGTGCGATGGCCTGGTGCTGGCCGGCGACGCCGCTGACAGCGCCTCCTGGGCGGGTTTCATCGAGCAGGTGCGCACCCGCTTCGGCGGCCTCGACGCGGTGATCGCCTGCGCCGGCGGCCATGGCCTGGGACCGGCCGAGCAGACCAGCGACGCCGCCTGGCGCGAGGCCCTGCGCGGCAACCTCGACAGCGCCTTCCACACCGCCCGGGCCTGCCTGCCGTTGCTGCGCGAGCGGCGCGGCAGCCTGGTGCTGCTGGGCTCCATCGCCTCGCTGGCGGCCGGCCCCGAGGTCTGCGGCTACACCACCGCCAAGCATGCCCTGGTCGGCCTGACCCGCTCGCTGGCCCGTGACTACGGGCCATTCGGCGTGCGGGTCAACTGCGTCTGCCCAGGCTGGGTGCGCACGCCCATGGCGGATCAGGAGATGCAGCCATTGATGGATCACTACCAGGAAGACCTCGACGCCGCCTACCGGCGGGTCACCGCCGACGTGCCGCTGCGCCGCCCGGCCAGCAGCGACGAGATTGCCGCCGTGTGCCAGTTCCTGGTCGGCGCCGAGGCCAGCATCGTCACCGGCGCGGTGATCACCGCCGATGGCGGTTCGACCGTGGTCGACGTGCCGACCCTGGCCTACACCCGCCTGGAGCCATCGGCATGAACGCGCGCTACGACTTCAAAGGCCGCACGGTGCTGGTCACCGGCGCGGCGGGCGGCATCGGCCAGGCCATCGTCGAGGGTTTCGCCCGTGGCGGCGCCCGGGTGCTGGCGCTGGACCTCGACCCGCAGGCGTTGCAGCGCCTGGTCGAGGACCAGGTGGCGTTGGGGCACGAGGTTCGTGGGGAGGTCCTCGACCTGGCCGACCCCGGCGCGATCCGCGCCTCGCTGGCCGGACTGCAACGCCTGGACGTACTGGTGCACAACGCCGCCTACTTTCCACTCACCCCACTCACCGAGATCGACCCGGCCCTGTTGCAGCGCACCCTGGCGGTGAACCTGGGCGCATTGTTCTGGCTTGTCCAGGGCGCCCTGCCCCTGTTCCGCCGCCAGGGTGGCGGATGCGTGCTGGCCACCTCGTCGGTGACCGGGCCCCGGGTGGCCTACCCGGGCCTGAGCCATTACGCGGCGTCCAAGGCCGGGGTCAATGGCTTCATTCGCAATGCCGCGCTGGAACTGGCGCCATTCAACGTGCGGGTCAACGGCGTGGAGCCGGGGATGGTGCGCACGCCGGCCATGGACAACCTCGGCGATACCACCCTGAACGCCCGGATCGCCGCCGGCGTGCCCCTGGGGCGACTGGGCGAGCCGGCCGATATCGCCGCGGCGATGCTGTTCCTCGCCTCTGACGCCGCCTGCTACATCACCGGCCAGACCCTGGTGGTCGACGGCGGCGCGACCTTGCCGGAGAGCGCCGCGAGCCTGTGATGGCGGTGATATGCAAGACCGCTGGCAGCCACGGGCAAGACCGCCGCCAGCGTTCCACGCGCTAATAGCCCGTCGCCTTTCGACACTGCCTCCACAACAACGCGGCACCCAAGACCGCACACAACAAACGAGGATCGATCCATGCGTCTCACCCCACGTCGCACCGCAATGGCCGCGGCCCTGGCCCTGCTGGTCCATGGCCCGGCCAGCCCGGCCTACGAGCTGTACGCCGACGACGACAGCCACCTGAATGCCGACCTGCTCGCGGTCTGGGGCATGTTCAACAGCCGCCACAACTATGACGGCACTCCCGGCGGCTCGACCTGGCGCGAGGGTTTCATCAAGTACGGCCTCAGCGGCGACCAGGGCCTGGTCGGCAACGGCAGCCTGTACGGCGCCCTCAACTGGGTCAGCTCC
The DNA here is from genome assembly GCF_024259445.1 of Pseudomonas sp. DVZ6. Lineage (NCBI taxonomy): Bacteria > Pseudomonadati > Pseudomonadota > Gammaproteobacteria > Pseudomonadales > Pseudomonadaceae > Pseudomonas > Pseudomonas sp. DVZ6. The sequence goes on along the minus strand of NZ_JANCLM010000038.1, from coordinate 7,915 downwards.
GGCGCCTGGGGCGACGGCGACGCCGGCGGCAACCAGGACGGCTCCGAACGCACCACCAAGATCGAGGACGCCTACCTGGGCTGGCGCTCGGGTGATCTGTTCCCGTTGCTGGGCAAGGATGGCGTTGACCTGTCCGGCGGGCGCCAGGTGATCCGCCTGGGCAGCGGCTTCCTGATCAACGACGACGGCCCCAACCTGGGCAAGGGCCCGGCCGACGGCCAGCTCAATCGCGGCGGCGGCTTCTACCTGGGCGCGCGCCACGCCTTCGACCGCACCGCGGTGCTGCGCCTGGGCGGCAAGCAGGGGCTGCATGGCAGCGTGCTGTGGCTCAAGTCCGACAACCGTGCCCAGGCCGAAACCGAGCTGGCGGCCGGCACCCTGGACTACACCCATGAACTGGGCACCCTGGGCCTGACCTATATCCACGGCATCGACGTGACCGACCAGTGGGCCAGCGAGTTCCAGAAGGCCCGTGAGGGCATGGATGTGTACAGCCTGCGCGGCGAAGGTGGCGTCGGGCTGGAAAACACCCGCTTCGCTTTCGAGTACGCCTGGCAGGACAAGCGCGGTGGCCGCGAGACCGCCTGGTACACCGAGGCCGCCTACACCTTCGCCGAAGCCCCCTGGGCGCCGCAGCTGACCTACCGCTACACCCGCTATTCGGCGGGCTGGGACCTGCTGTTCACCGGCCTGTCCAGCGGCTACGGCACCTGGATCCAGGGCGAGGTCGCCGGCAACTATGCCGGGCCGTTCAACACCAACAGCGGCATCCACCATGTGGGCCTGAAGGCCACGCCACGGGACGATCTCACCCTCGGCGCGCTGTTCTTCGACTTCGACACCGTGCGCACCCGCGACACCCTGAACCTGGATGCCCAGGAGTTGGACCTGTATGTGGAGTGGGCAGTCAACGAGCACCTGATCGTCACCCCGCTGCTGGGGCTGTTCAAGCCGCGCAAGGATCAAAGCAATGGCGGCAACCAGGTGGGGAGCGGAACCAATATTTATAGTCAGTTGACGGTGGCTGTGCCGTTCTGAAGGGGTACCGGGGGCGCCCTGCACCCCTTTCGCGGCACAAGGCCGCTCCTACAGGGACGCGCATTCTGCTGTAGGAGCGGCCTTGCGCCGCGAAAGGGCTGCGCAGCAGCCCCTGGATCCATCAGCCCAGCAGCAAGCGCAGGTCGGCACCGACTTCAGCCAACGGCGGGCACCAGTAGTACCCCCCCGTCAACGGCCGGCTGAAGCGGTACAGGCCATCGATCACGCCATCCTCGAGCCCGCTCATGCGCCGCAGCTGCACCTCGAAGGCATCCAGCGAAAAGCCCAAGGCGACGAACGCCAGGCCGGCGCCACGTTCATCGGTCCAGGCCACCGAACGACGCACCACGAACGCCTCCGGCGCGAAGCTTTCCTGGGCGGTACGCTTGACGTGGGCCGATTCGGGTGCATCGTCGAGCTCTTCGTTGTCGCTCAGGCGGCGGCCAATGATGTTGTCCTGTTCAGCCTGGGGCAGCGACTTGAAGTACTCCAGGTCGTGCTTCCACAGCTGGAACGCGGCAAAGCTGGAGCCCGCCAGGCCAGGCGCCTCGCCCGGCACGATGGCCGCGGCGACGGCGTCTTCGTCCACCGGGTTCTCGGTGCCGTCTTCGTAGCCGGTCAGGTCGTGGCCGCCGCGGTGCAGGAAACCGTCGACGCTGTCGACCAGGCGCAGGGCCGGCGCCAGCGCCTGCTGCAGGGCCTGGGCGCGCAGGAACAGCTCGCCGCGTTCGGCGCCGCGCAGCCACAGCCACAGGGCGTGCTGGGTCGCCGGGTTCTCCACCACCGCGTCCAGTTGCGGGAAGCTGCGCAGGCCCGGCACTTCGCGGCCCAGGGCCTTGGCCAGCGGCGCGCCGACGCCCAGGATCAGGCTCTGTCCATCGACCTGCGGCAACAGCTGGTCGAGGACGGCGGGCAAGGCCTCGAGCGAATCGAGGGCGAAGAACAGGTGGCGGGCATGGGCCGGCACCGGAGTGGCAAGCAGACCTGGCTGGAACGGCATGACAGGCGAATCCTCGGCAAAAGGTCGAATGCTACTGCGCCAGGCGGCGCATCGCAACGCGGCACAAGGCCGCTCGCCCCAGTAACAATCGGTTACCAAGGCAGGCCAGTTGCGATTAGCTATCGTTGCGCCACCACCTACACTCCTCGGAATCCTTCGCCCGAGAGACCGCCCATGACCGCCTCCCCGCTGCTCACCGCCCTTCTGCCGCTGGCCCTGGGTATCATCATGCTCGGCCTGGGCCTGTCGCTGACCCTGGCCGACTTCGCCCGGGTGGTGAAGTACCCCAAGCCGGTGGTGATCGGCCTGATCTGCCAGATCCTGCTGCTGCCGCTGGTGTGCTTCCTGATCGCCAACGGTTTCGGCCTCGAATCGGCACTGGCGGTGGGCCTGATGCTGCTGGCCGCCTCTCCGGGCGGCACCACCGCCAACCTGTTCAGCCACCTGGCCCATGGCGACGTGGCGCTGAACATCACCCTGACCGCGGTCAACTCGCTGATCGCCATCCTCACCATGCCGCTGCTGGTGAACCTGTCGCTGGTCTGGTTCATGGAATCGGACCAGGCCATCCCGCTGCAGTTCGCCAAGGTCATGCAGGTGTTCGCCATCGTCCTGCTGCCGGTGGCGCTGGGCATGCTGATTCGCCACTGGACGCCGCGCTTCGCCGCGCGCATGGAAAAACCAATGAAGATCGTCGCGGCGCTGTTCCTGGCCTTCACCATCGTCCTGGCCCTGGCCAAGGACTGGCAGACCGTGGTCGAGTACGCGCCGATCGTCGGGGGCGCCGCGCTGCTGTTCAACCTGCTCAGCCTCGCGGTGGGCTACTGGGTGCCGCGCCTGCTGAGCATTCCGAAGCGCCAGGCGATCGCCATCGGCATGGAGATCGGCATCCACAACGGCACCCTGGCCATCGCCCTGGCCCTGAGCCCGACGCTGCTCAACAACGCGACCATGGCGGTGCCGGCGGCGATCTACAGCCTGATCATGTTCTTCACGGCGGCGGGGTTTGGCTGGTGGGTGAGCCGGGGGCACAAGGCCGCCGACACCGTCAGCGATTGCGCCTGAGTACCAGGTCTTTCAAGGTGTTTGAGCTCGAGGGCTATTGACCGCATCAGGGCTACCAAGTGTTCGCCGTAACTCTTATAGGCGCTGTAAGAGTTACGGCGAACACCTTGAAAGGGCTGCGCCTAAGTACGAAATGTGTCTGCGCGAGGCCAAACTAGGCGAAAAGGGGAAGCAAGCGCAATGCACTGGCGTACATGAGCATTCCGAGCCCCGTTTCGGGTCGGACTCGGGATACTCACCACGCCTCGATGTTGGCGCCCCAGCCGGCGGATACTTCGCAACCATTGGATTCAGGCAAAGAAATGTAACAGCCTGCCATTCGCAAGCCCGGCGATCGCGACTAGGCTCAGAAGCATGTGATGCCGGGCCCCTCTGACGGTTTGCACCGCCATGTCGGAATCACTGTTGCCTTGCAACGTCGACAATCAAGGAGGGGCTCATGACGGCTCTGCAGCATTTCCTCTTCACGCCTTTTCTCGGCACCAGCGCCTGGTTGTGGCTGGTCTTCATCACCATCGTCATCGCCTTGCTGGTTCTCGACCTGGGTGTGCTGCACCGCCAGGACCGCGAGATCGAGATGCGCGAAAGCCTGTTGCTGTACTCGGGCTACTTCAGCGTCGGCGTGCTGTTCGGCCTGTGGGTCTGGCATGAGCTGGGCGCGCAGCCGGCGCTGGAGTTCTACACCGGTTTCCTGGTCGAGCAGTCGCTGTCGATGGACAACGTGTTCGTCATGGCGATGATCTTCAGTTTCTTCGCCATCCCCCGCCGCTACCAGCATCGGGTGCTGTTCTGGGGCATCCTCGGGGTGGTGGTGCTGCGGGCGATCATGATCGGCGTGGGCGCCGCGCTGGTGCAGCACTTCGCCTGGGTGCTGTACCTGTTCGGCGCCTTCCTGCTGTTCACCGGGGTGAAGATGGCCCTGTCAAAGGACGACGCCCACCCGGACCTGGCCAACAACCCGGTGCTGCGCTTCGTGCGCCGGCACATGCGCGTCACCGACCAGCTGCATGGCCGGCACTTCTTCGTCCAGCTCACGCCGCCCGGGGCGACGCGGGCGACCCGCTATGCCACGCCGCTGTTCCTCGCCCTGGTCTTGATCGAGCTGGCCGACCTGGTGTTCGCCGTCGACAGCGTGCCGGCGATCTTCGCCATCACCCAGGACCCGTTCATCGTCTACACCTCGAACATCTTCGCCATCCTTGGCCTGCGTTCGCTGTACTTCGCCCTGGCGGCGCTGATGCACCGCTTCGTCTACCTCAAGTACGCGCTGGCGCTGGTGCTGATCTTCATCGGCTGCAAGATCTTCTGGCACGGGCTGGTGGGCAAGGTGCCGGCCGGGATATCGCTGGGGGTGACGTTCGGATTGCTGCTGGGCGGAGTGCTGTTGTCACTGCTGCGCACCCGTGACCAGTCGCCACCCGCCGATACCGACGCCGTGCAGGACACGCCGCTGCCCACCACGGACAAGCCGGCGACTCCACGCCCTGCCGGCGAAAACCCGGAAAAGAAAGACCCGCACCTGCGGGTCTGATCAGGGGGCGAGCCCCTCGACGATGATCACCTGCGCCAGCGCCACGCCCTGGCAATGGCGGCAGGCATCCTGGTACAGGTCCGACCGGTAGCGGGCCCCGCGGCACTGCAGAAGGTCGCCGGGGGGGGGTGATCCTGGCCAACCACGAAGAGCGACCTGAGCAAGGGCGCCGGGGCCCATTGAACGCGACGGCGCCCACAGGACCTGTGGGCGCCGCGATGGGGATTCAGCGCGGATTTACTTCTTCGACGGGACACGCGGCGTGAAACGCCCCTTCTTGGCCCGCTGCAGGTGCGCCGGTTGCAGTTGTTCCGACTCGTCCAGGGTCATGTTGGCAAAGCCCAGGCGCACGGCTGCCTGGCCACAGCGCACCTGGCTGTTGATCGGAAACGCATCGTTCAGGTCTTCGAAATAGGATTCGCTCATGCCCTGTCTCCCTCCAATGGCGACCGTGCCGGCAGGCAATACGCCTGCCTAGTGAAGCGGCGGTCCGTTGAAGTGAGACTAGCCGGTCATTTGCAGACCAGTCGGACCAAAATTTCCTGGTCCGACCAGTGGCAACTGGCCTTACTTCAGACGTACCGCCGTGCCGGTGGCGAACACCACGACCATGCCGCCCTGTACCGACGGCATGCTGATCTCGAAGTCCACGCCCACCAGCGCATCGGCTTGCAACTGCCGTGCCCGCGCCATGAGTTCCTCGGTGGCCTGCTCGCGGGCCAGCTTCAGCGCGCCCTCCAGGGTTTGTGAGCGGCCGCCGAAGAAGTCGCGAAAGCGTGCGAAGAAATCGCGCACGAAGTTGATCCCCTGCACCGATTCGGCGCTGACCACGCCGAGGTACTCGGCAATCGGACGGCCGTCGAGCTGGCTGGTGGTGCTGATGATCATGGGTGACGCTCCTGGAACAAGACAAAAGAGCACGATCCTAGCAAAAACATCACCGCCAAATTACACAAGCAAAACCTTGAATAATGATTTTCCGACTCCTAGACTCCCAGCGCAGGACCACGCAAGGAGCGTACATGACCGCAATCCCCGAACAGCCCCCGGCGCGCTGGAGCGAACTGCTCAGCGGCGGCAACGCGCTGCGCTCGATCGCCCTGGCCGGCGGCGTCGCCCTGCATGCCATCAATGTCTACATCGTCACCACCCTGCTGCCGACCGTGATCGAAGAGATCGGCGGGTTGGCCTTCTATGCCTGGAACACCACCTTGTTCGTGGTCGCCTCGATCATCGGTTCCACCCTCTCCACCCGCCTGCTGGCCCGCAGTGGGCCGCGAGTCGCCTACCTGCTGGCGCTGCTGGTGTTCACCATCGGCTCGCTGCTCTGCGCCCAGGCCGCGAGCATGCCGATGCTGCTGCTTGGACGCAGCGTGCAGGGCCTGGGTGGCGGCATCCTGTTCGCCCTGAGCTATGCGCTGATCCACCTGGTGTTCGACAGCCGCCTGTGGCCCCGCGCCATGGCCCTGGTCTCGGCGATGTGGGGCGTGGCCACGCTGTGCGGCCCGGCCGTGGGCGGGGTGTTCGCCGAAGGTGGACACTGGCGCTGGGCGTTCTGGTCGCTGCTGCCGGTGGCTGGCGCCCTGGCGCTGATCGTCTGCCTGCGCCTGCCGGCGCGCCAGGCCGTGGACGACAATGGCGCGCGCCCGGCCTACGGGCTGATCGCCTGCCTGGTGGCCTCGGTGCTGGCGATCTGTGCAGCCAGCCTGGCCGATACCTTGTGGATCAACCTGGCCGGCATCGTCGTGGGCCTGGCCCTCGCCGCGCTGATCGCCCGCCGCGATCCGCGGGCGCGCCATCACCTGTTGCCCACCGGGGCCTACAGCCTCAGGCAACCGATGGGCGCGCTGTTCGCCATGATGTGCCTGCTGGTGGCGGCCATCACCACCGAAATCTATGTACCTTACTTCCTGCAGCGCATCCATGGCTTCGGCCCTCTGGCCGCCGGCTACCTGACCGCCGTGATGGCCGCTGGCTGGACGGTTGGCGCCCTGGCCAGCGCCGGACGCGACCGCGATGGCGGCGCCTGGCAGATCCGCAGCGGGCCGCTGGTGGTGGCCGTGGCGCTGCTGGCCCTGGCCGTGCTGACCCCCGCCCCGACCTGGATCGCCAGCGCGCCGGGCCTGGCCCTGTTCGCCCTGGCCCTGGCCGGCGTCGGCCTGGGCATCGGCCTGGGCTGGCCGCACCTGCTCACCCGGGTGCTGCAGGCAGCGCGCCCCGGCGAGGAAAACCTCGCCTCGGCCTCGATCACCACCGTGCAACTCTACGCCACCGCCCTGGCCGCGGCCCTGGCCGGCCTGGTCGCCAACGGCGCCGGGCTGGTCGAGCCCGGCGGCGAGCAAGGCGCGCGCCAGGCGGCGCTATGGCTGTTCGCCGTGTTCGCCTGCGCGCCGCTGCTGGCGCTGCCGTTGGCGCTGCGACTCACCTCTGAAAACAAGGAGCGCCCATGAAGGAATCCAAGGAAGTCTACGAGCGGATCAGCGAGCAGTTCGAAGACTTCACCAGCCACGCCAGCCAGCGCGGGGTCGAGGTCGACACGTTTCGCTACATGGCCGGCGAAGTGACCGGCGAGGAAGTTCTCGACCTGGCCTGCGGCCATGGCTTCTTCAGCCGCCGCCTGAAGGACTGGGGCGCGGCGCGGGTACACGGCGTGGACATCTCGCCGAGCATGATCTACCAGGCGCGCCAGGCCAACGACGGCATCGCCTACGAAGTGCGCGACGTGGCGCAGATGGGCCGCATTGGCCAGTTCGACAAGGTCACCGCCGCCTGGCTGTTCAACTACGCCGGCAGCGTCGAGGAATTGCGGCGCATGTTCGAGAGTGTCGCCCTTAACCTCAAGCTGAACGGACAGCTGATCGCCTACACGGCGAACCCCGCCTTCGACCTGGCCCGGGGCAATTTCACCGAGTACGGCATTCGTGTGCTGGACGAACAGCCGGTGGAAGGCGGCCTGCGCTGCCGGGGCCAGTTCATGAGTACACCGCCTGCGGACTTCACCTATTACCGCTGGCAAAAGTCGGTCTACGAACAGGCCGCCCACGATGTCGGCCTGCGCAACGTGCGCTGGATTGCCCCACTGATCAGCGGGATCCGCAAGAAAGCGCATCCGCCTGGGTATTGGGACCTGTTCGAGCAGAACAGCCTGCAGGTCGGGCTGATCTGCAGTCGCTAGGTTGCGCGTTTCCCAGATCACCTGTCGCAGCGGGAACAAAGTTGTAAGCATCACCAGCGTGGGAGCGGGCTTGCCCCGCGATCACCGGCAAAGCCGGTGCCATACA
>NZ_JANCLM010000037.1:0-70000 GCF_024259445.1 Pseudomonas sp. DVZ6 | reverse complement strand
GGAGCTTGCGCCACAGAGGCCCCCACAGTGTCTGCAGGTGGGGGTTGGACAGGCCGGTGGCCGGGCGGAAGGTGGCGGTGAGGCTGGGCATGCTGGGCGACTCGTGGTGTGCCTGCCTAGAGTGCCATGAAACACCGCCGCTGTACCTGCGCTATTGGTCTGTGCCCGCTCGTTGCCACAACGCGTAGTGCACCTGACCGGTCTTCTTCTCGCGGTGCAGGCGCCAGTTGCCTGGCATCGGCAGCGAAGAGGGCACGGCTTCGCTTTCGGTGTAGATCCACGCCTGCTCGCGCAGCCACTGGCCCTGCTCCAGCAGGTTGCAGGTGTTGGCCAGCAGCTCCTGGTGGAACGGCGGGTCGAGGAACACCACGTCGAACTGTTGCTTGGCCGGGCCTTGAAGGTAGCGCAGGGCGTCGGTCTGCAGGATCTGCCCGCGCGGGCAGCGCAGCAGCTCAAGGTTGTTCTTGAGATTGGCGATGGCCGTTGGGTTGCTGTCCAGCGCCACGGCGTTTTCGGCGCCGCGGGACAGCGCCTCGAGCACCAGCGCGCCGCTGCCGGTGAAGGCATCGAGCACCAGGGCGCCTTCGATATGTGGCGCCAGCCAGTTGAACAGGGTCTCGCGCACACGGTCAGGCGTCGGTCGCAGGCCTTCGCCTTCCGGCACGGCCAGGCGGCGGCTGCGCCACTCGCCAGCGATGATGCGCAGCTGGCCGGGGCCCTTGCTGGCGCCCGGTGCCGGGCGCGCTGGGGTGTTGGGTCTTGCCATTAGTGCTCCGGTACGCCGAGCGGTTGCTCGGCGGGTTTGTCAGTGGGGGCCGGCAGGGGCTGCTGGGCCACCTTCGGGCCGACGGTGACGATCACCAGCTTGTCCGCCGCCAGATGCTTGTTCATGGCGGCCTTGACCTGCTCGACGGTCAGCGCCTGGGATTGCTGCATGAAATCTTCCAGCCAGCTCAGCGGCAGGTTGTAGAAGCCGATCGCGCCCAGTTGGCCGACGATGCTGGCATTGCTGGCGTTGGACAGCGGGAAGCTGCCGGCCAGTTCGCGCTTGGCATCGTCCAGCTCCTGCTGGGTCGGGCCGCTCTTGAGGTAGTCGGCAAGGATGTCCTGCACAAGCTTGAGCGTGCCCTCGCTGAGTTCGGCGCGGGTCTGCAGGTTGATCATGAACGGGCCGCGTACCTGCATCGGGCTGAACACCGAGTACACGCCGTAGGTCAGGCCGCGTTTTTCGCGGACTTCGCTCATCAGGCGGGTACCGAAAGCGCCGCCACCGAGGATCTGGTTGCCCAGCGACAGGGCCGGCCAGTCCGGATCGTTACGGTCGATGCCCAGCTCGGCCAGCATCAGGTGGGTCTGCTTGGACGGGAAATCGATGTGGGTCGCACCCGGCGTGGGCTCGACCGGTTGCTCGGGCTTGGCCAGGGCCGGGCCTTTTGGCAGCCCGGCGGAGACCTGGGCGGCAATGGCTTCGGCTTCGCCGCGGCTGAGGTCGCCGACCAGGGCGATCACCGCGTTGCCGGCCGAGTAGGCCTTGGCGTGGAAGCCGCGCAGCTGTTCCAGGGTAATGCCCGGGATGGTTTCGGCGGTGCCGTCGCTGGGGCTGGCGTAAGGGTGTTTGCCGTAGAGGTTGGCGAACAGAGTCTTGCCGGCGATCTTGCCCGGGTTCTGCTTCTCGTACTCGAAACCGGCCAGCAGCTGGTTCTTGATGCGCTTGAGGGCATCCTCGGGGAAGGTCGGCTGGCCCACCACCTCGGTGAACAGCCTCAGCGCCGGCTCGCGCTTGTCGCTGGCGCTGAGGCTGCGCAGCGACGCCACGGCCATGTCGCGGTACGAACCGTTGCCGAAGTCGGCGCCCAGGCCTTCGAAGCCCTCGGCGATGGCGGTAACGTCCTTGCCGGCCACGCCTTCGTTGAGCATGGCGTTGGTCAGGGTGGCCAGGCCCGGGGTGCCGCCGTCCTGGCTGCTGCCGGCGGCGAAGGTCACGCGCAGGTCGAACATCGGCAGCTCGCGGGCCTCGACGAACAGCACGCGGGCGCCTTCGGCGGTGGACCAGTGCTGGATGTTCAGCTGGCGCCGGCTGGGGGCCTTGCCGTCCAGTTCGGCCAGCGATTGCAGGGTGTTGGATGGGCGGGCCGCGGTGTCCGCCTTGCCTTGGCTGTCGGACTGGGCCGGGCGCGCCAACAGCACGGCGACGGCCACCACCAGCACGATGATCGCCAGGCCGAACAGGGTGTAGCGCGGTGCGCTGCGATCACTCATGAGCGGACTCCTCGGGCAGTACATGGGCAACGCTCAGGCGTTCGCGGGTGAAATAGGTGCGGGCGGCGGCCTGGATGTCCTCCGGGGTCACGCGCTTGAGGTCGTCGAGCTCGCTGTCTATCAGCTTCCACGACAGGCCGACGGTCTCCAGCTGGCCGATGGTGGTGGCCTGGCTGCTGATGGAGTCGCGGTCATAGACCAGGCCGGCGATCACCTGGGCGCGCACGCGTTCGAGTTCTTCCGCGGTCGGTGGCGTGGTCTTGAGTTCGTCGAGCAGCTGCCAGATGCCTTTCTCCACTTCGGCCAGGGTCTTGTGCTTCTGCACGTTGGGCGTGGCCGAGATCATGAACAGGCTGTCACCGCGGGTGAAGGCGTTGTAGCTGGACGAGGCGCCGGCCACCAGTTCCTGGCCGCGCTCCAGGCGCGCCGGCATGCGGGCGCTGTAGCCGCCGTCGAGCAGGGCCGAGATCAGGCGCAGGGCGTTGACGCTGCGCGGGTCCTTGGCCGTGGCCAGGGCCGGTACGTTGAAGCCGTAGACCAGGCTGGGCAGTTGCGTGCGCAGGTGCAGGGTGAGCTGGCGCAGGCCCGGCTCGGCCAGCTCCAGCGGCAACTTGCTTGGCGGCACGGCGCGCTTGGGGATGGGGCCGAAGTACTTCTGCGCGAGGGCTTTCACCTCGTCGGGCTTGACGTCGCCGACCACCACCAGGGTGGCATTGTTCGGTGCGTACCAGGACTCGTACCAGTGGCGCAGTTCCTCGACCTTCATGCGCTCGAGGTCGGCCATCCAGCCGATGGTCGGGGTGTGGTAGCCGCTGGCCGGGTAGGCCATGGCGCGGAACAGCTCGAAGGCCTTGGCGTTGGGCTGGTCGTCGGTGCGCAGGCGGCGTTCTTCCTTGATCACCTCGATTTCGCGGCTGAACTCGTCGGCCGGCAGGCGCAGGCTGGCCAGGCGGTCGGCCTCCAGCTCGAAGGCCACCGGCAGGCGGTCACGGGCCAGCACCTGATAGTAGGCGGTGTAGTCGTCGCTGGTGAAGGCGTTCTCCTCGGCACCGAGATCGCGCAGGATGCGCGAGGCCTCGCCGGGGCCGAGCTTGGCGCTGCCCTTGAACATCATGTGCTCCAGGGCGTGGGACAGGCCGGTCTGGCCCGGCGTCTCGTAGCTGGAGCCGACCTTGTACCAGATCTGCGAAACCACCACCGGCGCACGGTGGTCCTCGCGCACGACCACCTTCAGGCCGTTGTCGAGGATGAATTCGTGGGTGGGTTGCACATCGGCGGCGAAGGCCGCCAGCGGCAGGCACAACGTGCCGAGCAACAGGCCAGCGGCGCGGCGGGCTAGAGCATTCATACGGTGTTCAACCTGTTCGGCGGCCCGCTTGGGTTTAGCGTCGGCGGGCCAGGAGGTGCTAGGATACTGATCCGGTTGCCTGGCGACCATGCCTGTCGCCGTTCTGGCCCGCAGGCCCTTACGACAAAACGTTGCGCATGAACCCGCTGGCTTCACAGTAGTCTGTTCTGCGTGACCCAAGAATTCCCGATGCACCACTGCTGGCGCATCGCTACCCTGAGATAGCCGTCTTCCATGTTTGGTTCCAACGACGACAAAAAAGCGCCGGCCGCGGCTGGCGAGAAGAAAGGCCTGTTCAGCTGGTTCCGCAAGAAGCCGGAGCAACCTGTCGCCGAACAGCCGCAAGCCCCCCAACCGCCCGCTGAGGCGCCGGTGGTACAGCCGCCTCCCGCCGAGCAGCCCGCTCCGCTGGCCGAGGCACCCCAGCCTGCGCCGGTAAGCGCGCCGGCCGAGCCGGAGCCCGCCGCTGCGCCGCTGACCGCACCGGTGGTCGAAACACCTCAGCCTGTGCCGGTGGAAGTCCCGGTCGAGCCTGTCCAGACGGCCGAACCTGAGCCTGCCGCTGCGCCTCAGGCGCCGCAGCCCGCTGTAGTGCTCGAAGCACCCCAGTCTGTGCCGGCAGAAGTCCCGGCCGAGCCTGCCGCGGTGCCTCAGACGCCGCAGCCTCCTGTGGGAGCGGGCTTGCCCGCGAATGCGTCGGACCTGTCAACGGTTGTGCCCGAGCCAACACCGCCTGCGCCTGTAAGCAACCTGGTGCTGCCGGTCGCGGAAGAGCCGGTGGCGCTGGTGCCTGACCTGGAACCCAAGGTCCCGCCGGCTATCCCTGAGCGCCAGCCCCCTGAGGTGGTGGTGCCCGAGCCAGCACCGGTGGTGATTGCCCCTGTGGTCGAGCCTGAGCCAGAAGCGCCTGTCGCCCCCGCTCCGGCTGCCGTGGAACCCGCTCCAGTCGCAGCCGAACCCGCCAAAACAGGCTTCTTCGCCCGCCTCAAGCAGGGCCTGTCGAAGACCAGCGCCAGCATCGGCGAGGGCATGGCCAGCCTGTTCCTGGGCAAGAAGGTCATTGACGACGACCTGCTCGACGAGATCGAGACCCGCCTGCTGACCGCCGACGTCGGCGTCGAGGCCACCTCGACCATCGTCCAGAACCTGACGCAGAAGGTCGCCCGCAAACAGTTGGCCGACGCCGATGCCCTGTACAAGTCGCTGCAGGACGAACTGGCCGCTTTGCTGCGCCCGGTCGAGCAACCGCTGAAGATCGAGGCGCAGAACAAGCCCTATGTGATCCTGGTGGTCGGCGTGAACGGCGCCGGCAAGACCACCACCATCGGTAAGCTGGCCAAGAAGCTGCAGCTCGAAGGCAAGAAGGTCATGCTCGCCGCCGGCGACACCTTCCGCGCCGCGGCGGTGGAGCAGCTGCAGGTCTGGGGCGAGCGCAACCAGATCCCGGTGATCGCCCAGCACACCGGAGCCGACTCGGCCTCGGTGATCTTCGACGCCGTGCAGGCCGCCAAGGCCCGTGGCGTCGATGTGCTGATCGCCGACACCGCCGGCCGCCTGCACACCAAGGACAACCTGATGGAGGAGCTGAAGAAGGTCCGTCGGGTGATCGGCAAGCTCGACGCCGATGCGCCGCACGAGGTGCTGCTGGTGCTCGACGCCGGTACCGGGCAGAACGCCATCAGCCAGGCCAAGTACTTCAACCAGAGCGTCGAGCTGACCGGCCTGGCCCTGACCAAGCTGGACGGCACCGCCAAGGGCGGCGTCATCTTCGCCCTGGCCAAGCAGTTCAATATCCCGATCCGCTTCATCGGTGTGGGCGAGGGTATCGACGACCTGCGCACCTTCGAGGCCGAACCCTTCGTCAAGGCGCTGTTCGCCGAGCGGGAACCTTCATGATCCGATTCGAACAGGTAGCCAAGCGCTATCCCAACGGCCACGTCGGCCTGCACGAACTGAGCTTCCGGGCGCGTCGTGGCGAGTTCCTGTTCGTCACCGGCCACTCCGGCGCCGGCAAGAGCACCCTGCTGCGCCTGCTGCTGGCCATGGAGCGTCCGACCAGCGGCAAGCTGCTTTTGGCCGGGCAGGACCTGGGCCAGATCAGCAACGCGCAGATCCCGTTCCTGCGCCGTCAGATCGGCGTGGTGTTCCAGAACCACCAGCTGCTGTTCGACCGCACGGTGTTCAACAACATCGCCCTGCCGCTGCAGATCCTCGGGCTGTCCAAGGCCGAAATCGCCAAGCGCGTGGATTCGGCGCTGGAGCGCGTGTCGCTGAGCGACAAGGGCGAGCTGTTCCCGGCCGACCTGTCCACCGGCCAGCAGCAGCGCGTGGGCATTGCCCGCGCCATCGTCCACCAGCCGGCCCTGCTGCTGGCGGACGAGCCCACCGGTAACCTCGACCCGCGCCTGGCCGCCGAGATCATGGGCGTGTTCGAGGACATCAATCGCCTGGGTACCACGGTATTGATCGCCAGCCACGACCTGGCGCTGATCGCGCGCATGCGCCACCGCATGCTGACGCTGCAACGCGGCCGCTTGATCGGCGATGGGGAGGCCGGGCAATGAGCACCACACGTACACCAAAGGTTTCCGAGCGCGTGGCGCCGAAAGCCGCCGCCCCACAACCGACGAAGAAAAAGCGTGGCGATCACGACGACGATGGCCCGGACTTCAGCACCCTGCTGCACGCCTGGCTGGAAAGCCACCGCGCCAGCCTGGCCGACAGTCTTCGCCGACTGGGCAAGCAGCCGATCGGCAGTTTCTTCACCTGCCTGGTGATGGCCGTGGCGCTGAGCATGCCCATGGGCCTGTCGCTGTTGCTGAAGAACGTCGAGAAACTCGGCGGTTCCTGGCAGCGCGCGGCGCAGATCTCGCTGTACCTCAAGCTCGACGCCAGCAGCCGCGACGGCGAGGCGCTGCGTGACGAGATCAAGGGCATGCCCGGCGTCGCCGAGGCCCAGTACGTCAGCCGCGAGCAGGCACTGGAAGAGTTCCAGCAGCAGTCGGGCCTGGGTGAGGCGCTGCGCGAGTTGCCGGACAACCCGCTGCCGGGCGTGGTGGTGGTGACCCCGACCGAGGTCGACAAGCCCGCCCTGGAGGCCTTGCGTCAGCGCCTGTCCGAGTTGCCGCGGGTGGAAGCGGCGCAGCTGGACCTGGTGTGGGTCGAGCGCCTGGCGGCAATCCTCAAGCTGGGTGACCGGTTCGTCTTCGGCCTGGCGGTGATGCTGATTTCCGCGCTGTTGTTAGTAATCGGTAACACAATTCGTCTACATATCGAAAACCGCCGGGTCGAGATCGAAGTGATCAAGCTCGTCGGTGGCACCGACAGCTACGTGCGCCGGCCTTTCCTGTACATGGGCGCGCTGTACGGCCTGGGTGCGGGCGTGCTGGCCTGGGGCATCCTGGCGTTCGGCCTGAACTGGCTGAATGACGCGGTGGTCGGGCTGTCCGGCCTGTATGGCAGTGATTTCGCCCTGGGTGGCGTACCGGCCTCCGATGGTCTTTCACTCTTGATCGGGGCGGTGCTGTTGGGGTATATCGGTGCATGGATCGCCGTTGCTCGTCACCTGAACGAGCTCGCGCCGCGATAAATGTTTCATGGCCAGTATTGACAAATTTTTCATCCTGGAACTTGTACAACGGTTCCTTGTCTATGCTGGCAGTGCCCACAAGGCACGAGTCTGTAAGCCGGAGGTACTTGAATGACCACATCGTTGCAACCTGCCTATGCCCTGGTTCCCGGTGCAAACCTGGAAGCCTACGTGCACACGGTCAACAGCATCCCCTTGCTGTCGCCGGAGCAGGAGCGTGATCTGGGCGAGCGTCTCTACTATGAGCAGGATCTCGAG
Organism: Pseudomonas sp. DVZ6; assembly: GCF_024259445.1. Taxonomy (NCBI): domain Bacteria; kingdom Pseudomonadati; phylum Pseudomonadota; class Gammaproteobacteria; order Pseudomonadales; family Pseudomonadaceae; genus Pseudomonas; species Pseudomonas sp. DVZ6. Next base: position 62,546 of record NZ_JANCLM010000037.1, on the reverse strand, counting down.
GCCGCTCGTCAAATGGTGATGGCCCACCTGCGTTTCGTCGTACACATCGCCCGTAGCTACGCAGGCTACGGACTGGCCCAGGCCGACCTGATCCAGGAAGGCAACGTCGGCCTGATGAAGGCGGTAAAGCGTTTCAACCCGGAAATGGGCGTGCGTCTGGTGTCCTTCGCGGTGCACTGGATCAAGGCCGAGATCCACGAGTTCATCCTGCGCAACTGGCGCATCGTCAAGGTGGCCACCACCAAGGCCCAGCGCAAGCTGTTCTTCAACCTGCGCAGCCAGAAGAAGCGTCTGGCCTGGTTGAACAATGACGAAGTGCATCGCGTGGCCGAAAGCCTCGGCGTTGAGCCCCGTGAAGTGCGCGAGATGGAAAGCCGCCTGAGCGGCCAGGACATGGCCTTCGACCCGGCGGCCGAAGCTGACGACGACAGCGCCTTCCAGTCGCCCGCGCATTACCTGGAAGACCACCGCTACGACCCGGCCGTGCAGCTGGAGGACGCCGATTGGAGCGACAACTCCACCAGCAACCTGCATGAAGCGCTGCAAGGCCTGGACGATCGCAGTCGCGATATCCTCTACCAGCGCTGGTTGGCCGAGGAAAAGGCCACGCTGCATGAGCTGGCGGAGAAGTACAGCGTTTCGGCCGAGCGTATTCGCCAGCTGGAGAAGAACGCGATGAACAAGGTCAAGGCACTGATCGCGATCTGATCGGCGCCTGGCTGGAGTGAAAAAGCCGCTGTTCTCGCAAGAGACAGCGGCTTTTTCGTGTGTTGTGGCGCGTGGGAGCGGGCTTGCCCCGCGATGGCGATGCGGCGATGAATCGTCTATCGCGGGGCAAGCCCGCTCCCACGAAAGCCAGGCCTCAAAGCCTGCGCGAAGTATCCAGCTGCATCAGGTAGCTCGGCCCACCCAGCTGGCTCATCTGCCGGCGAATCCACCCTGCCCGGCTCGCCACATAGGCGCTTGGCCGGCTGGCACTCCACTTGATCGGACTCGGCAGCACCGCTGCGAGCTGTGCGGCCTGTTGTCGCGTCAGGCGGCTGGCGTCCACGCCGAAGTGGTAGCGTGCCGCGGCCTGGGCACCGAACACGCCCTTGCCCCATTCGGCGCTGTTCAGGTAGACCTCGAGAATCCGCTCCTTTGACCAGAACAGCTCAATCAGCGCGGTGAACCAGGCTTCCAAACCCTTGCGCAACCAGCTGCGCCCGGACCACAGGAACAGGTTCTTGGCCACCTGCTGGGTCAGGGTGCTGGCGCCACGGACCTTGCCACCACGCTCGTTGTAGGCCAGCGCCGCCTGTATGGCTGGGATGTCGAAGCCCCAGTGGCTGGCGAACTTCTGGTCCTCGCCGGCAATGACTGCGACCTTGAGCTCGTCGGAGATGTCCTCCCAGGGCGTCCAGTCGCGTTGCAGGTCGATGGGCTCGCCGCTGAACCACGACTCCACCTTGCGCTCGACCATCAGCGCGGTGCCGGGCGGTGGAACCCAGCGCAGCACCAGGACCACGGCGGCGCTGCCGGCGGCGAACCAGAGCAGGGCGCGGGAAAGGCGGCGCAGAAGAGATGACAGCATGGTGATGGCTTGGCCGGACCGTTGGAACGGGCCATTATACAGACCCCTCCCGAGGAGTCGTCCCATGCTTCGCAGCTTCCTGATGCTCGCCGCGTTCTTCGGCTTTACCGGCGTCGCCCTCGGCGCCTTCGCCGCCCATGGCCTGAAGAGCCGTCTCAGCGCCGACTACCTGGCGATTTTCCACACTGGCGTGACCTACCAGCTGGTGCACGCCCTGGCGATCCTCGCGGTGGCGGTGCTCTCGGCACACCTGCCGGGGCGCCTGGTCGGCTGGGCCGGCGGTCTGTTCGCCGTGGGTATCCTGCTGTTCTCCGGTAGCCTCTACTTACTGACCCTGAGCGGCCTGGGCAAGCTCGGCATGATCACCCCGCTGGGTGGCCTGTGCTTGCTCGCCGGTTGGTTGTGCCTGGGCCTGGCCGCCTGGCGCCTGGGCTGACCGAACGGTCCACAATCGCGACTAATGGCGTGCGTCGCCCTTGGGTTGAGGGGTGGATCGGCGCTAGAATGCGGGCCCCAAAGAACAATGGTGGCCGTGCGCATGCGCATTCAATTGAACGGTGAACCTTACGAACTGCCCGAGGGCGAGAGCGTCGCGGCGCTGCTGGGCCGGCTGGAGCTGGCCGGTCGCCGGGTGGCGGTGGAACTGAACCTGGACATCGTGCCGCGCAGCCAGCACGAGAACACGCGATTGAGCGAAGGCGACCAGGTCGAAGTGGTTCATGCCATTGGCGGTGGTTGAGCGCGTTCCGCCGACTCATCCGGCCGATTCATCCAAAGTCCCGTAACCTTTCCAGAGGAACATCGATGAGCAACGTTCGCAGCGACAAGCCTTTCGTCCTGGCCGGGCGCACTTTCCAGTCGCGCCTGCTGGTCGGCACCGGCAAGTACCGTGACATGGAGGAAACCCGCCTGGCCACCGAGGCCTCGGGTGCCGAAATCGTCACCGTGGCCGTGCGTCGCACCAACCTCGGCCAGAACGCGGGCGAGCCGAACCTGCTCGATGTGCTGTCGCCCGACAAGTACACCATCCTGCCGAACACCGCGGGCTGCTTCGATGCGGTCGAGGCGGTGCGTACCTGCCGCCTGGCCCGTGAGCTGCTCGACGGCCACAAGTCCCACGAGGAGCGGACGCTGGTGAAGCTGGAAGTGCTGGCCGACCAGAAGACCCTGTTCCCCAACGTGATCGAAACCCTCAAGGCCGCCGAAGTGCTGGTCAAGGACGGCTTCGATGTGATGGTCTACACCAGCGATGACCCGATCATCGCCCGCCAGCTGGCCGAAGCCGGCTGCATCGCCGTCATGCCGCTGGCCGGCCTGATCGGCACCGGCCTGGGTATCTGCAACCCCTACAACCTGCAGATCATCCTCGAGGAATCCAAGGTGCCGGTGCTGGTCGATGCCGGCGTGGGGACCGCCTCCGACGCCACCATCGCCATGGAGATGGGCTGCGAGGCGGTGCTGATGAACTCGGCCATCGCCCACGCCCAGCACCCGGTGCTGATGGCCGAGGCCATGAAGCACGCCATCCTTGCCGGCCGCATGGCGTATCTCGCCGGGCGCATGCCGAAGAAACTCTATGCCAGCGCGTCCTCGCCGCTGGAAGGTCTGATCAAGTAAGAGCCCCAGATGACTGAATCGCAAGAAACGCCGATCACCGAAGACGGCGAAGCCCGCCCGCACCGCCGCATCAAGAGTTTCGTGATGCGTGCCGGGCGCATGACCGAAGGCCAGCAACGCGGCCTGGAGCAGGGCGGCCCGCTGTTCATCCTGCCGTTGACCGACAGCCCGGTAGACTACGATCAGGTGTTCGGCCGTTCGGCGCCGCGCACCTTGGAGATCGGCTTCGGCATGGGCCATTCGCTGCTGGAGATGGCCGCTGCCTCGCCCGAGCTGGACTTCATCGGTGTCGAAGTGCACCGTCCAGGTGTCGGCGCACTGCTCAACGGCGTGCTGACCCAGGGCCTGAAGAACCTGCGGGTTTACGATTGCGACGCCATCGAAGTGCTCAACCGCTGCGTGGCCGACAACAGCCTCGATCGCCTGATGCTGTTCTTCCCGGATCCGTGGCACAAGGCGCGTCATCACAAGCGCCGGATCGTCCAGCTGGAGTTCGCCGAGCTGGTGCGCCGCAAGCTCAAGCCCGGTGGCGTATTCCACATGGCGACCGACTGGGAGCCCTATGCCGAGTACATGCTGGAAGTGATGAGCGCAGCGCCCGGCTATCGCAACCAGGCGGCTGATGGCGCCTACGTGCCGCGCCCGCAAGAGCGTCCGATCACCAAGTTCGAGCGCCGTGGTGAGCGCCTTGGGCATGGGGTGTGGGATCTGAAGTTCGAGAAGGTGGACTGAGCCAAGTTCGTTCGGAGCTGACCTTCAAACCTGCGAAATGGCAGGTACAAAAAAACCGCCTTTAGAAGGGCGGTTTTTTTATGCGGGCTTCGGGTTACGAATCCTCAACCTGCGTGTTTCAGTTTCACTGGAGACAGTTCACGGCTCAAATACTAGGGTTGCCTGGAGGTCGCGTCAATCGTGGAAATATCCAGCATTACGTGTGACTGGGCGAGTAACAGCTTCACCTTTTCAGAAAGCGTAAGATCACGCCGCTCTCATGTGATTCCTTCCAGTGTCGGGCCGGGAACGAATTCAATCCGTTGTCTCGGCCCCTTCGACGCGGCCCACGAACCGCGCCGGTGGAGTGTTCGAAGGGCCATCCACCTGGCCGCTTCACTGGAGATGGTTCACACGATTTCCGAAGGCGTCGAAGTGCCGGTCAGACGCTGGAAGATTGGCCCAGCCAACACGGAGGCCAAGGCATATGAAGCGTTTGCTGAATACGCTGAGCCGCGTCTGGAAGCTGATCCGGATCCTGATTGTTTTCAGGTCTGTCAGGGACTTCCTGCGCGATCACTTTGACGATGCCCGCTAAGGGTTAGTCGGGTGAGAAGCCGCCCTGGCTCGCCAGGGCGGCTTTTAGCAAGTACTCAGCCCCGCCGATCAGCTACGACCCCAATCAATACCAGCACCACCAGCAGTACCGGTGCCAGCGCATAGTTGTTGAACTGCCCCAGCCCCTTGACGATCCACGGCGTTGCATAGATCAGTGCTGCGCCGCTGCCGATCATCACCAGCAGCGCCATGAACGGCACCCGCAAGGCGCCGGCCAGGCCGCCCAGGCGGCCTTCTACCCAGCCTTTGATATCGGTGCCGAACAGCACCAGCAGGCAGCCCACCAGGGCCAGCGAGATTTCTGACAGGTTGCTGCGGCTCCAGCGGGAAACGGTCGAGAGCAGGTCAAGTACCAGGTCCATGGGTCATCCTTAATTCAAGAAGTACTGCAGCAGGTCGTTGAGGAACAGCTGACCACGTGGCGTGGCGGCCAGCCGATCCGGTTCGACCTGCAAAAGGCCTTTTTGTTCGGCTTCACGGCGGGCTTCGGCCAGTTGTGCCAGGGGTAGGCCGGTGCGCAGGCTGAACAGTTCGGCCTCTACCCCGTCGGTGAGGCGCAGGGCGTTCATCAGGAACTCGAAGGGTAGCTCATCGGCCGGCAGCAGCTTCTCGCCGGCCTTGAACGGCTTGGACGGGTTCAGGTAGTCCTTGGGCAGGCGGGTCTTCCAGGTGCGCAGGATGCGTCCGTCGGGGAACGACAGCTTGCCGTGGGCACCGGCACCGATGCCGATGAAGTCACCGAAGCGCCAGTAGTTCAGGTTGTGCCGCGCGGCACGGTCGGCCTGGGCATAGGCCGAGACTTCGTACTGGCGGTAACCGTGGTCGGCCATCAGCGCCTGGCCGGCTTCCTGGATATCCCAGAGGATATCGTCCTCGGGCAGCTCGGGCGGCTGGTTCCAGAACACCGTGTTCGGCTCTACCGTCAGCTGGTACCAGGACAGGTGCGTCGGCGCCAGTTCGATGGCCTGGCGCAGGTCGCCCAGGGCGTCGTCGAGCGACTGGTCCGGCAAGCCGTGCATCAGGTCCATGTTGAAGTTGTCGAAGCCTGCGGCACGGGCCATGTCGGCGGCGCGCACCGCTTCGGCACCATTGTGGATGCGCCCGAGCTTCTCGAGCTTGGCAGGCTGGAAACTCTGCACGCCGATGGACAGGCGGTTGATGCCGGTCTGCCGGTAGGCCTTGAACTTCTCCTGCTCGAAGGTGCCCGGGTTGGCCTCGAGGGTGATTTCGATGTCCGGGGCGAACGGGATGCGTTGCTCGACACCGCGCAGCAGGCGGCCCAGCGCATCGGCGCTGAACAGGCTGGGTGTACCACCGCCGAAGAAGATCGTGCTGATCGGGCGGCCCTGGACGGCAGGCAGTTCCTGGTCAAGGTCGGCCAGCAGGGCATCGATGTATTCGGCTTCAGGCAGCTTCGGGCCGGCCTGGTGCGAGTTGAAGTCGCAGTACGGGCATTTGCGCACGCACCAGGGAATATGGATGTACAGCGACAGCGGCGGGAGTTCGGGAAGGATCAGGCCCGCCGGTTGCACGAACAGCTTTTCGGTCATGCCAGGCCCAGACGTTGACGCAGCAGGGCCATGGCGCGAGCGCGGTGGCTGAGCTGGTTCTTGTCGACCGGGGCGAGGTCGGCGCTGGAGCACTGGCGCTCCGGGACCCAGAACAGCGGGTCGTAGCCGAAGCCGTGCTCACCGCTGGCCTCGAACAGGATGCTGCCGTGCCACAGGCCTTCGCAGAGGATCGGCAGCGGATCGTCGGCATGCCGCACCAAGGCCAGGACGCAGACGAACTGTGCGCCGCGCTGGTCTTCAGGCACGTCCTGGAGCGCTTCGAGCAGCTTGGCGTTGTTCGCCGCGTCGCCCTTGCCGTCGGCGTAGCGCGCCGAGTAGATGCCCGGCGCGCCGCCGAGGAAGTCCACTGCCAGGCCCGAATCGTCGGCCAGGGCCGGCAGGCCGGAGATGCGTGCGGCGTTGCGCGCCTTGAGGATGGCGTTTTCGACGAACGACAGGCCGGTCTCTTCCGGCTCCACCTGGCTGAATTCGCCGATCGAGCGCAGGTGCACGGATTCGCCGAGCATGGCCTGCAGTTCCTTGAGCTTGCCGGCGTTGTGGCTGGCCAATACGAGTTGCGTAAGATTCATCATTCGCCTGGGAACACTTCCTGGTTGAAGCTGAGTTTATGACTGACGCCGCCGGTTTCGACGTTGATATCGAAAGTGACGGTCTCGGCCTGGTCGATCTTGAACTGGGCGATGTAGTAGACCGCGCCCTGATCGGTGATCTGCTTGAACGACAGCGGGTTGCTGCGCCCGGTCAGGTCCTTCACCGTACCGCTGACCACCGCCGTTGCAGGCTTCTCGGCCTTGAGCACGGCGATGTTGAGCACGCCCTGGTTCTTGCTGCGGGTCAGGCCCGTGGCGGCGGCGATTTCCGGTTGCAGCATGCTCGAGGTGAAGGCGCTGTAGTGGACCGTCACATCGCCGAACACTTCCTTGCGGTCAGGCCTGGCGGCATCGGCAGCCAGTACCGGCAAGGCCAGGCACAGGCTGATCAGAAACAGTGCTAGTCGACGCATGATCCCATTCCTCCGTTCGCGAGGGTCAGACCGCGAGCTGATGCTCCTGCAGGCCCGGGCTGCTGACCCGATAGATACCGATCTCACCTAGAAGATTAGGCCAAAGCCGCCCACCCAACCCGTTACGGTGCAGACGGTCGACGGCCAGGCGGTCGAGGACCTTGGCGTGGCGCTCATGGCACAGGTTCTCGAAGTCCTCGAAGGTGCAGAAGTGGATGTTCGGGGTGTTGTACCAGGTATACGGCATGAAGTCCGAAACCGGCATGCGACCCTTGGTCGCCAGGTACCAACGGCAGCGCCAGTGGCCGAAATTGGGGAAGGTGATGATGCACTGGCGCCCCACCCGCAGCATCTCGTCGAGGATCCGGTCGGGGTACTCCACGGCCTGCAGGGCCTGGGTCATGACCACCACGTCGAAACTGTTGCTGGCGAAGTTGCCCAGGCCCTTGTCCAGGTCCTGCTCGATGACGTTGACACCTTTGGCCACACAGGCGGCGATGTTGTCGGCGTCGATCTCCAGGCCATAGCCGGTGACGTTCTTGCGCTCGCGCAAGGAGGCCAGCAGTTCGCCGTTGCCGCAGCCCAGGTCGAGGACCCGGCTGCCGGCGGGGATCCAGTCTTGGATGATTTCCAGGTCGGCTCTCATGCTGTCCTCAGAGGGCGATGCGGTTCATGTAGTTCGCGAAGCCCTGCATGTAGCGGGGCGTCGGGATGAGGAAGGCGTCGTGGCCGTAAGGCGAGTCGATGTCCAGGTAGCAGACGTTCTTGCGCGCGGCCATCAGGGCGTCGACGATCTCTCGCGAGCGGGCCGGCGAGAAGCGCCAGTCGGTGGTGAACGACATGATGCAGTAGTCCGCCGTGACGTGGGCCAGGGTCGCCGCCAGGTCGCCGCCATGGGCTGCGGCCGGGTCGAAGTAGTCCAGCGCCTTGGTCATTAGCAGGTAGGTGTTGGCGTCGAAACGGCCGGAGAACTCCTCGCCCTGGTAGCGCAGGTAGCTTTCGACCTGGAACTCGACGCTGTGGAAGTCGTAGTTGAGCTTGTCGCTCTTGAGTTCGCGGCCGAATTTCTCGCCCATCGAGTCGTCGGACAGGTAGGTGATGTGGCCGACCATGCGCGCCAGCATCAGGCCGCGCTTGGGAATCACGCCCTGGTCCTGGAACGAGCCGCCGTGGAACTCGGGGTCGGTAAGGATGGCCTGGCGCGCCACTTCGTTGAAGGCGATGTTCTGCGCCGACAGCTTGGGCGCCGAGGCGATGTCCACGCAGTGGCGCACGCGGTCCGGGTAGGTGATGGTCCACTGCAATGCCTGCATGCCGCCGAGGCTGCCGCCGACGATGGCGGCCCAGGTCTGTACACCTAAGCGGTCGGCCAGGCGCGCCTGGCTGTGCACCCAGTCCTCCACGGTCAGCACCGGGAAATCGGCGCCGTAGGGCTTGCCGGTGGCCGGGTTGATGCTGCTGGGGCCGGTGCTGCCGTTGCAGCCACCCAGGTTGTTCAGGCTGACAACGAAGAAGCGGTTGGTGTCGATCGGCTTGCCGGGGCCGATGCAGCTGTCCCACCAGCCCGGCTTGCGGTCGGTGGCGGCATGGTAGCCGGCGGCATGGTGATGGCCGGACAACGCATGACAGATCAGCACGGCATTGCTGGCGGCGGCGTTGAGGGTGCCATAGGTTTCGTAGATGAGCTCGTACGAGGCCAGGGAGCGGCCACAAGCCAGGGCCAGCGGTTCATCGAACCGGGCAGTCTGCGGTGTTACCAGACCGACGGAATCTTCGGGAAGGACAGTGGACATCGACCCTGCTCACGCTTGACGGAGGCGTAAGTCTAAAGAGCGCTACCCCCAGCGGCAAGCAAAGGCTTGCCGCTGGATGCAGGGCGGGTCAGATCATCCGCCACAGCTCTTGCGGCATGCCGGCGTAGGCCGCCAGTTGGGGCATCAGGAACGACTGGATCACCTGGATGGCGATGAAGGCGAAGATCGGCGAAATATCCATGCCGCCGAGGTTCGGCACCAGGCGGCGGAACGGCGCCAGCACCGGCTCGCTGATCTGGTAGGCCAGCTCGGCGGCGGGGTTGTGGCTGTTCGGCGCGACCCACGAGACGATGACCATGACGATCATCGCCACCCAGAAAATCTTCAGGAACAACGAGGTAATGCCCAGGATCGACCACATCAGCAGATGCAGGATGTCGCCGAAGGTGCCGTAGGTGACCATCAGCACGAAGGCCATCAGCAGCGCCTGGATCAGGATCGACAGCAGCAGCGAGGAGGTGTCCAGGCCGGCGATGCTGGGGATCATTCGACGCAGCGGCTTGAGCAGCGGCTGGGTGGCGCGCACGGCGAACTGGCTTAGCGGGTTGTAGAAGTCGGCCTTGACCAGCTGCAGCACGAAGCGCAGCAGGACGATCACCAGATACAGGCTGACCAGGGTTTGCACCACGAAGATCGCGGCGCCGGACAATGCATTCATCAATGGCTCCTTATTTGCCCAGTTGTTCGGCCAGTTCGGCGGAACGTTTCGCCGCGGCCTGAAGTGCCTGCTCGACGATTGCCTCGAAACCGCTGGCCTGGAACGACTTGATCGCCGCTTCCGTGGTGCCGGCCGGCGAGGTCACGCGGCGGCGCAGCTCGGCGGCGTCGACGTCGCTGGCAACCGCCATGCGGGCGGCGCCCAGGGCGGTCTGCAGGGTGAGTTGCGAGGCGGTTTCACGCGGCAGGCCGAGTTTCTCGCCGGCGGCGGTCATGGCTTCGATCAGCAGGAAGAAATAGGCCGGGCCGCTGCCGGAGACGGCGGTGACGGCATCCAGTTGTTGTTCTTCGTCCAGCCACAAGGCGGTGCCGACCGCCGACAGCAGCTGTTCGGCCTGCTGGCGCTGCTCGGCGGACACTTCCCCGGTGGCATACAGGCCGCTGACGCCCTGGCGCAGCAGCGCCGGGGTGTTGGGCATGCAGCGCACCACCGGGATCGCGCCCAGCCAGGCCTGCAGGCTGGCACAGGTGATGCCGGCGGCAATGGAAACCACCAGCTGGCCGGGCTTGAGGTTCGGCTTCAGTGTTTCGCAGACCGCCTTCATGACCTGCGGTTTGACCGCCAGCACGATCACGTCCACGCCCTCGATGGCCTGGGCGTTGTTTTCGAAGGCATCAATGCCGTGCTCGGCCTGGATCCGCGCACGGGTTTCGGCACCCGGGTCGCTGGCGCGGATCTGCGCGGCGTCCAGGCCCTGGGCACGCAGGCCGCCGATCAGGCTGGCGGCCATGTTGCCGGCACCGATAAAGGCAATACGAGTCTTGCTCATGTCAGGTCCTTGAAGGAAAGAGTGAGTTAAGCATGGATTCAGGGCTGTCCGTAGTCGCGGGCGCCGAACAGGGCGGTGCCGATGCGGACCCAGGTCGCACCTTGGGCGATGGCGGCTTCCAGGTCGTGGCTCATGCCCATCGACAGGGTGTCCAGGCCGAGGCCCAGCTGCTCCTGGAGCTGGCGCAGGATGGCAAAGGCGGCCTCCTGCTCGGCGCGGTCCTCGGTCGGCTCCGGAATCGCCATCAGGCCGCGCAGGCGCAGGCCGGGCAGGGCGTTCACCGCCTGGGCCAGGGCCGGCAGCTCGGCGGGCATGCAGCCGGACTTGCTGTCCTCGCCGCTGACGTTGACCTGCAGGCAGACGTTCAGCGGCGCCAGGCCGGCAGGGCGTTGTTCGGAGAGGCGTTGGGCGATCTTCAGGCGGTCCACGGAATGTACCCAGTCGAAATGCTCGGCGATGGCCTTGGTCTTGTTCGACTGGATGGGGCCGATGAAGTGCCAGATCAAGGGCAGGTCGGAAAGCGCCTGTTGTTTTGTCAGGGCTTCCTGAAGGTAGTTTTCGCCCACATCGCGCAGCCCGGCCGCAAAGGCCTCGCGGATGGCGCTGGCGGGCTTGGTCTTGCTCACCGCCAGCAGCTGGATGCTGGCCGGGTCGCGTCCGGCGGCCCTGGCCGCGCTGTCGATGCGGGTGGCAATGGCGCCAATGTTGTCTGCTAGGGTGGACATGGTTCGTCGCCGACGGCTTTGGGGTCAGCGGCATTCTACCTGCTTGATCGCCGTTGGGGAGTCTCATGGATGTGACCGACCTGTTGGGCCGGGCCCTGGCTGCCGGTGCCAGCGACCTGCATCTGGCTGCTGGCGAGCAGCCGCTGCTGCGTGTGGATGGGGTGTTGCAGCGTCTGGACCTTGCGCTGCTGACGACAGGGGCGCTGGAAAACGGGATGGCGGGTCTGCTTGATAGCGAGCAGCGGCGGCAGTGGGCGGCCGGGGATGAGCTGGACCTGGCGGTGAGCCTGGATGGACTGGGGCGTTTTCGGCTGAACCTGTTCCGCCAGCGCAATGGTCCGAGTGCCAGCGTACGTTTGGTCCCCGCGAGCGTGCCCTGTCTGGAGGCACTTGATCTGGTGCATGTGTTTCAAATCATCTCCCGGTACCGGGATGGCCTGGTCCTGGTCGGTGGTGCCACCGGCAGCGGCAAGTCGAGCACCCTCGCGGCGCTGATCGATCGGCTCAACCGCGAATACGCATTGCATATCGTCACGCTCGAGGACCCGATCGAGTTCATCCACGGCAGTCAGCGCAGCCTGGTCAATCAGCGTGAGATAGGCCTGCATAGCCGTGACTTTGCCCAGGCCCTGCGCAGTGCCCTGCGTCAGGACCCGGACGTGATCATGATCGGCGAGCTGCGCGATCTGCACAGCATTCGCCTGGCGTTGCGCGCCGCGGAGACCGGGCACCTGGTGCTGGCCACCGTGCATACGCGATCGGCGGTGAACAGCATCGACCGGCTGGTGGAGGTGTTCGCGCCGGAGGAAAAGTCGCTGGTGCGCAGCATGCTGGCTGACTCCCTGCGGCTGGTGGTCGCGCAGGTGCTGGTGCGGCGATCAGGCGGTGGCCGGGTCGCGGCGCGGGAGGTGCTGGTGGCGACGCCAGCGGTGCGCAACCTGATACGTGAGGGGCGCCTGGCGCAGATCCATTCGCTGATGCAGGCTGGTGCGGCGGCGGGGATGTGCACGATGGAGGGGGCGCTGCAGGCGCTGGAGGCGCGGGGTTTGATAGTGGGTTAGGAACGTCCACAGAGACTGAAAGTGCACCGCAGTCCCTGTGGGAGCGGCTTTAGCCGCGAACACCGGCAGAGCCGGTGCCATCCTCCGCGTCGCTTGTTTCGCGGCTAATACTCTCCCACAGAGTTCGCGCTGGGCGCGGAATCATGGTTCCCTTCGATCTCCCACAGGGACTGCTGGGCGTTTCAGCGTTTGGCCAGGCTCAGCGCCTGTTGCTGCTGCTTGGGCAGCACGCGCTTGGCTACCACGTAGTGCTTCTGCCAGTAAGGCTTCTCCAGGCTGTCGATGCTCACCCGCTTGCCGGTGCGCGGCGCGTGGATGAAGCGGTCGTTGCCCAGGTAGATGGCGACGTGGTTGACCCGACGGCTCTTGATGTTGAAAAAGATCAGGTCGCCTGGCTTGAGGTCGCCCTTGGCCACCTTGACGCCTTGACCCTGGGCCATGGCATTGGAGGTGCGCGGCAGGTCGACATCCGCCACATCGTTGAACGCATACTTGACCAGGCCGCTGCAGTCGAAGCCCTTCTTCGGGCTGCTGCCGCCCCAGCGATAGGGCGTGCCGAGCACGTTCACCGCACGGCTGAGCACTTCGCTGCTCTGCTTCGGCGACATCGCCACCGCCTGCATGCCCACGGCGTGCTGCTTGGCCGCATTGGCCGGGCGCGCGCGCAGGCTGTTGGTGCTGCGGTACTGGATCGGGGCGCGTTTCACCGTGGCGTCGGCGTTGGTCGTGTAACCGGTGAATCCGCTTGGAAGACGTTGCTCACGGTTGGTGGCGTGGGCGGCCAGGGGTAATAAAAGGCAGAGGGTCAGCCATGTCTTGAAGAAAGGTGGCATAGATGAAGCTCTTTATAAGTGTTGGCGCGCAACTTTATAACAGCTTTTTGATCAAATTCTGATCCGTTGGTCGCTCAGCCACGTACCATATGTCGGGTCAAAACGAAAAAGTCACATTTTTCGTTAGAAAATTTTCGGCTATCCCACGAGGGCTTCGAATGAATGGTTATCAACAGGGTGCCCCTTCGCACGACACCCACAGCAAGGTCCTCGGCTATCTGCTGTGGATCTTCGGTTTCACCGGCTCGCACCGTTTCTACTACGGCAAGCCGATCACCGGGACGATCTGGTTCTTCACCCTCGGGCTGCTGGGCATCGGCTGGCTGATCGACCTGTTCCTGATCCCGTCGATGGACCGCGAGGCGGACATGCGCTTCGAATCGGGCGGGGTGGATTACAACCTGGCGTGGATCCTGCTGACCTTCCTCGGCATCTTCGGTGTGCACCGGCTGTACCAGGGCAAGTGGATCAGTGCCTTGATCTACCTGTTCACCGGCGGTCTGTTCCTGCTGGGCGTGCTGTATGACTTCTGGACGCTCAACAGCCAGATCTCCCAGGTCAACGCCGAGCGTCGCCGGGTATGAAAAAAGGCCTTGTCGCTGAATGCGGCAAGGCCTTTCTCGTTACTGGCGCCGCTGTTGCAGCAGCAGGTTGCTGAAGCCTGCCCCGGCCAGTTGCTTCTGCGCCACGGTCAGCTGTTCACGGTTGCTGAACGGGCCGACCATCACGCGGTACCAGGTCTCTTCCTTGACCGTGCCCGACTCCACCTTGACCGCCTGGCCGAGCAGGATGATCTGCGCGCGGACCTTGTCGGCGTCCGCCTGCTTGCGGAACGAGCCGGCCTGCAGGAAGAACTGGGTGGTGGCTGCCGGCTTGATCACCGGAGGTGCCGGTGGCGGCGTCTGCCCCAGCAGCGCGGCCTGGGCGCGGGCGGTGTCGATCTTCGCCGCTTCCGCTGGCGTGACCGGCGTGCTAGGCACAGGCGGCTGCGCCGGTACCGGCGGGGTTTTCTCCGGCACGGCCTCGGGCGGCACGATCACTTCCGACTCCGGCAGCAGGGTATAGAAGTCGTACTTCGGCTTCACCGGTTGCTGTGGCGTCGGCGTGGTGGTCTTGCTCGCCTCGGCGACTTTCTCCGGCTTGTGCTGCTCGGGCTTGGTGCGTTTGATGTCGTCACCGCCCGGCTCGAGCTTCATCAGGAAAACGATGAAGGCGCCGACCGTCAGGCCAACCGCCAGCCACACCCAGCCCGGGATCGGCTGCTTGCTGGCAGGCGGCTGGGAACGGCTGGCGCCGCGCTTGGGTGCGGGTTTCTTCTTTGCAGCCAACTTACATGCGCTCCAGGGTTTCCAGGCCGAGCAGTTCCAGGCCCTGCTTGAGGGTGCGGCCGGTCAGGGCGGCCAGGCGCAGGCGGCTCTGCTGCTGTTCGGTGGTTTCGGCAGAGAGGATCGGGCAGTTCTCGTAGAAGCTGGAGAACAGGCCGGCGAGGTCGTACAGGTAGCTGCACAGCACGTGCGGCGTGCCTTTTTCGGCGACGTTGTTGAGGATCTCGCCAAACTGCGCCAGGCGCGCGGCCAGGTCCTGCTCGTGCGCTGCCTGCAGGACGATGCTGCCGTCGACTTCGGCGAAGCCCTTGCCGAGCTTGCGGAACACGCCGGCCACGCGGGTGTAGGCGTACAGCAGATACGGCGCGGTGTTGCCTTCGAAATTGAGCATCAGTTCGAAGTTGAAGCTGTAGTCGCTGGTACGGTGCTTGGACAGGTCGGCGTACTTGACCGCGCCGATGCCGACCACCTCGCCGATGTGGCGCAGTTCGTCCTCGGCCAGCGACGGGTTTTTCTCCTTGACCAGCGCGTAGGCGCGGTCCTTGGCTTCGGTGAGCAGGTCGATCAGCTTGACGGTACCGCCATCACGGGTCTTGAACGGGCGGCCATCGGCGCCGTTCATGGTGCCGAAGCCCATGTGCTCCATCTTCATCGGATGGCCGACGAAGCCGGCGCGACGGGCCACTTCGAACACCTGGTTGAAGTGCAGGGCCTGACGCTGGTCGACGAAGTACAGGGCGCGGTCGGCGTTCAGCGTGTTGCTGCGATAGCGCACGGCGGCCAGGTCGGTGGTGGCGTACAGGTAGCCGCCGTCGGCCTTCTGCACGATCACCGGCAGCGGCTCGCCCTCGGCGTTCTTGAATTCCTCGAGGAACACGCACTGGGCACCCTGGTCCTCGACCAGCAGGCCCTTGGCCTTGAGGTCGGCGACCACGTTGGCCAGGTCGGCGTTGTAGGCGCTCTCGCCCATCACGTCGGCCATGGTCAGCTTGACGTTGAGCAGTTCGTAGGTCTTCTGGCAGTGCGACAGCGAGATGTCCTTGAAGCGCGTCCACAGCGCCAGGCAGTCCGGGTCGCCGGCCTGCAGCTTGACCACCAGGCCGCGAGCGCGGGTGGCGAATTCTTCAGACTCGTCGAAGCGCTTTTTCGCTGCGCGGTAGAAGTTTTCCAGGTCAGACAGCTCATCGCTGGTGATCGGGTTTTCCTGCAGGTAGGCCATCAACATGCCGAACTGGGTACCCCAGTCGCCAACGTGGTTCTGGCGGATGACGTTATCACCCAGGAATTCCAGCACGCGGGCCACGCTGTCGCCGATGATGGTCGAGCGCAGGTGGCCGACGTGCATCTCCTTGGCCAGGTTCGGCGCCGACATGTCGATCACCACCTTCTCGGCCGGGCCGGCCTTGCGCACGCCCAGGTGCTCGTCGGCCAGGGCGGCGTCGAGGCGGTTGGCCAGGGCCTCGGTGTTCTGGAAGAAGTTCAGGAAGCCGGGGCCGGCGATCTCGACCTTGCTGATGTCGTCGCTTTTCGGCAGGGCGTTGATCAGCTTCTCGGCCAGATCGCGCGGCTTCATGCCGGCCGGCTTGGCCAGCATCATGGCGATGTTGCTGGCGAAGTCGCCGTGGGTCTTGTCCCGGGCGTTTTCCACCTGGATCGCCGGCGTCAGCCCTTCAGGCAGCACACCGTCGGTGGCGAGTTGGGTGAGGGCTTGCTGGATCAGCTGGCGAATGGTGTCTTTCATGGGATTCTCTTTTCGACCGCAAGCGCGGTGGAGCGCTTCGATGCGCAGGTGGAAAAACTGGGCATTATCCGTTGCCGGGGGCGGGTTGCCAACCTTTTGGCCGGTATCGCTGGTCAGGCGTGGGAGCGGGCTTGCCCCGCGATGGGTGCAATCGCGGGGCAAGCCCGCTCCCACGGACCGTTCAATCTCTCAGTACAGGTCCACCGGATCGACATCCAGCGACCAGCGCACCTGCCGCCCCGATGGCATCTGCTCCAACACTAGCAACCAGGCACTGATCAGTCGATGCAACTGAGCCCGGGCATTGGCCTGGAGCAATAGTTGCGCGCGGAAGCGGCCCGCCCGTCGTTCCATGGGCGCCGGGACCGGCCCCAGCAGCTCGATGCCGTGCAGGCCCTGTTCGGCCATGACCCGCTCGGCGGCGGCGCAGGCTTCGTCGAGGAAGCTCTCGGCCTGGCCCGGCTTGTGCGCATCCGCACGCAGCAGGGCCAGGTGGGCGAACGGCGGCAGGCCGGCGGCGCGACGTTCGCTCAGGGCCTGCTCGGCGAAGGCGAAGTAGCCCTGCTCGGTCAGTTGCACCAGCAGCGGATGGTCGGCCAGGTGGGTCTGCACGATGACCTTGCCCGGTTCCTCGGCGCGTCCGGCGCGACCGGCGACCTGGACGATCAGCTGGGCCATGCGCTCGCTGGCGCGGAAGTCGCCGGAGAACAGTCCTCCGTCGGCATCGAGAATCGCCACCAGGGTGACGCGGGGGAAGTGGTGCCCCTTGGCTAGCATCTGGGTGCCCACCAGGATGCTCGGCTGGCCGCGCTGGATGGTGGCGAACAGGTTGTGCATGGCGTCCTTGCGCGAGGTGCTGTCGCGGTCCACGCGCAGGATCGGGTAGTCGGGGAACAGCACCTTGAGCCGCTCTTCGGCGCGCTCGGTACCGGTCCCCACCGGGCGCAAGTCGACGTGGGCGCACTGTGGGCACTGCAACGGCAGGCGTTCGTCGTAGCCGCAATGGTGGCAGCGCAGCACGGCGGAGCGCTGGTGCACGGTCATGCGCGCATCGCAGCGCGGGCATTCGGAGAGCCAGCCGCAGTCGTGGCACAGAAGTGTCGGGGCGAAGCCGCGGCGGTTGAGGAACACCAGCACCTGCTGCCCAGCCTCCAGGGTCTGGCGGATAGCCTGTTGCAGCGGGCCGCTGATGCCGCTGTCCAGCGGCAGGCTGCGCACATCCAGGCGCAGGAAGCGTGGTGCCTTGGCACCGCCGGCGCGCTGGTTCATGCGCAGCAGGCCGTAGCGGCCACTATGGGCGTTGTGCAGGCTTTCCAGTGAAGGTGTGGCCGAGCCCAGCAGGATCGGGATGTTCTCCTGATGGGCGCGGACCACGGCCAGGTCGCGGGCGTGGTAGCGCAGGCCTTCCTGCTGTTTATAGGAGCCGTCGTGCTCCTCGTCGATGATGATCAGGCCCGGGTTCTTCATTGGCGTGAACAGCGCCGAGCGGGTGCCGATGATGATGTCGGCGTCGCCGTCGCGGGCCGCCAGCCAGGCGTCCAGGCGCTCGCGGTCGCCCACCGCCGAGTGCAGCAGGGCGATGCGGGCGTTGAAGCGCTGCTCGAAGCGTTGCAGGGTCTGCGGGCCGAGATTGATCTCGGGGATCAGGATCAGCGCCTGCTTGCCGGCTTCGAGGGTTTCGCGGATCAGCTGCAGGTAGACCTCGGTCTTGCCGCTGCCGGTAACGCCGGCCAGCAGGTAGGCGTGGAAGGCGCCGAAGCCTGCGCGCACCGCCTCGAACGCCGCGCGCTGCTCCTCGTTGAGCGGCAGCTCCGGCTGGGCCAGCCAGTGCTCGTGGCGTGCGGCGGGCAGGTGACGGCGGATCTCGACGGTCACCAGTTCCTTGGCCAGCAGCAGGTCGAGGCTGTCCTTGTTCAGGCCGAGCTTGCTCAACAGGCTGTGGGCCACGCCGTGAGGGTGCTGCGACAGGGTCTTGAGGGCATCGCGCTGGCGCGGGGCGCGGGCGATGCGCGGGTCCTCCAGGCGTGCGCCGGGGGCGACGTGCCAGAAGCGCTCCTGGCGCGCCTCGGCCAGCTCGCCCTGGCGCAGCAGGGTCGGCAGGGCCCAGCTCAAGGTGTCGCCCAGGCTGTGCTGGTAGTACTGGGCTGTCCACAGGCACAGCTTGAACAGCGCAGGCGGCACGGGCGAAACCGGGTCGAGCAGGGCGCTGGCCGGCTTGAGCTTGTCGGCGGGGACTTCGCTGTGCGTGGCGACCTCCACCAGCACGCCGATCATCTCGCGGCGACCGAACGGCACGCGGATGCGCATGCCTGGAGTCAACGCCTGGCGGGCCATGCTCGCGGGCGCCCGGTAGTCGAACAGGCGACGCAGGGGCGAGGGCAGGGCAATGCGCAGGATGACGTCGGACACGCGGAAAGTCTCTGGAGGGCGTTTCACAAAGCAGACGAGCCTAGCAGACGACGGTCGGTGCAAGCGACAACTTGCGCTGCGGCCGCGCTCTGGTATTATTCGCCGCCTAATTACGTGCGGTATTCAACAATAGGTGTTGGGTGGCGGCACGCAGCTCGAGGAAGTGACCATGAAAGCAGATATTCATCCGAACTACGAAGTAGTTGCAGTCACCTGCAGCTGCGGCAACAAGTTTGAAACCCGTTCGACCCTGGGCAGCGTCCTGGCGATCGACGTTTGCAACCTGTGCCACCCGTTCTACACCGGTAAGCAGAAAGTCCTGGACACCGGTGGTCGCGTACAGAAGTTCGCCGATCGCTTCGGCATGTTCGGTGCCAAGAAGTAATCATGCGCATGGCGAATCTTTCGAGGTTCGCGTTGCTGCAAAAGAAGGCGCCCCTTGTGGGCGCCTTTTTTGTGGGCGCGATCTGGCATTTTCCGGCCCTGGCGTTCTGTCCGTTGTCCGAGCAGCCGCAGCAGGTGACGGTGCGCCAGGTGGTCGATGGCGATACCCTGCGCCTGAGTGACGGGCGCAATGTGCGGTTGATCGGCATCAATGCGCCCGAGATCGGTCGCAAGGGCCGCACCAGCGAGCCCTACGCCGAGGCAGCGAAGCGGCGTCTGCAGGCGCTGGTCGAGGCCAGCGATGGCCGCGTCGGCCTGGTCCCGGGCGAAGAGCCCAGGGACAAGTACGGTCGTACCCTGGCGCACATCTATAGCCGTACTGGCGACAATCTCGAAGCACAACTGCTCAGCGAAGGCCTTGGCTACCGGGTTGCCATTGTCCCCAACGTGGCCTTGTCGGGCTGTCAGCAACAGGCCGAGCAGCAGGCGCGCAACGCCGGAACCGGGTTGTGGCGACAGTCGCCGGTTGTACGTGCGGGGGATGTCAGGCAGTCCGGTTTTGCCGTGATCGGCGGCCAGATCAAGGGTATCGAGCGCAACCGCGGCGGTATCTGGCTGGAGCTCGACGATGCGGTAGTGCTGCAGATCCCCGCTCGTCTGCAGCAGCGCTTTCCCGCCAGCTTCTTCGCTAACCTCAAGGGACGCCAGGTCGAGGCGCGTGGCTGGGTGCTGGATCGATCCCGCAAGGGCGGGCTCAAGCCCGGGCAGCGACGCTGGCTGTTGCCATTGACCGATCCGAGCATGCTGGCGACTGTTCCAGGCTAAATAGTTGTAGACATTCTTATGCTGGATTGTACACACTGGCTTCCGTAAGCCCCGTGGGTTATAGCGTAAAGTCGTAGGCCAAAGGCCTTGACACATAGTGACCGGGCAGTCTTGTCGCCCCCCGGCTCTTTGCGTATCCTCGGCGGTCCGTCAGAACAGTAAACAGCGGAATGCCCATCATGTCAGACCTGAAAACCGCCGCTCTCGAATACCACGCCCAGCCCCGTCCGGGGAAACTGAGCGTCGAGCTCTCCAAGCCCACCGCCACCGCCCGTGACCTCGCCCTGGCCTACAGCCCAGGCGTCGCCGAACCCGTGCGCGAGATCGGCCGTGATCCGGAGCTGGCCTACAAGTACACCGGCAAGGGCAACCTGGTTGCGGTGATCTCCGATGGCACCGCCATCCTCGGTCTGGGCGACCTCGGCCCGCTGGCCTCCAAGCCGGTGATGGAAGGCAAAGGTGTTCTGTTCAAACGTTTCGCCGGTATCGACGTGTTCGATATCGAAGTCGAGTCGGAGAGCCCACAGGCCTTCATCGACACCGTTCGCCGCATCTCCATCACCTTCGGCGGCATCAACCTGGAAGACATCAAGGCACCTGAGTGCTTCGAGATCGAGCGCACCCTGATCGAGCAGTGCGACATTCCCGTGTTCCACGATGACCAGCACGGTACCGCCATCGTTACCGCCGCGGGCATGATCAACGCCCTGGAAATCGCCGGCAAGAAGCTCGAGGAGGCGAAGATCGTCTGCCTGGGCGCCGGCGCCGCCGCCATCTCCTGCATGAAGCTGCTGGTGAGCATGGGTGCCAAGGTCGAGAACATCTTCATGATCGACCGCAGCGGCGTGATCCACGCTGGCCGCGACGACCTGAACCAGTACAAGGCCCAGTTCGCCCACGCCACCGACAAGCGCACCCTGGCCGATGCCCTGGATGGCGCTGATGTGTTCGTCGGTCTGTCCGGTCCGAACCTGCTGAGCGCCGAAGGCCTGAAGTCGATGGCCGCCAACCCGATCGTGTTCGCCTGCTCGAACCCGGACCCGGAAATTGCCCCGGAACTGGCTCACGCCACCCGCAGCGACGTGATCATGGCCACCGGTCGTTCCGACTACCCGAACCAGGTCAACAACGTACTGGGCTTCCCGTTCATCTTCCGCGGTGCCCTGGACGTTCGCGCCAAGCGCATCAACGAAGAAATGAAAATTGCCGCCGCCGTCGCCCTGAAGGACCTGGCCAAACTGCCGGTACCGAAGGAAGTCTGCGACGCCTACGGCGTGCAGGCCCTGGAGTTCGGTCGTGAGTACATCATTCCGAAGCCGCTGGATGCTCGCCTGATCACCGTGGTTTCCGATGCCGTGGCCAAGGCCGCCATCGAATCCGGCGTGGCTACCCTGCCGTATCCGAAGCACTACCCGCTGAAAAGCGTGGATGACGTGTTCAACGGCTGATCCGGTCGTAGCGTCATGAAAAAGCCCCGGCTCGTGAGAGTCGGGGCTTTTTGTTTGCTTTTGGATTCACCGAAGCCATTGTGGGAGCGGGTTTACCCGCGAAAGCATCGTTGGCTTCGCTGAAGCCTTCGCGGGTAAACCCGCTCCCACAGGATCGAAGTTGCCTTTGAGGTTTGTCGTTTACCTGGTCAGAACAGGTCCATCGGCGCCGCTTCGTCCGCCGGCAGCGGGCTGCCAGGTGCCGCGCCATTGCCCAGCTCGTCCACGGACGGTGGCGAGTCCTCGGCCTTGAACAGTTCGAAGTAGGCATTCGGCGTGCCCGGCGTGGCGGCGCGGCCGCTGACCGGGTCGACGCGCAGGCTGAGAATGCCTTCAGGTTCGGCCGGGGCGTGCTCAGGCTTGTCCTTCAGCGCCGCACCCATGAAGCTCATCCAGATCGGCAGCGCCACGGTGCCGCCGTACTCGCGTCGGCCCAGGGTTTCCGGCTGGTCGAAGCCGACCCAGACGGTGGTGACGTAGTCGGCGTTGTAGCCGGAGAACCAGGCGTCCTTGGACTCGTTGGTGGTACCGGTCTTGCCCGCCAGGTCCGCACGGCCGAGGGCCAGGGCGCGACGGCCGGTGCCGCGCTTGATCACATCCTGCAGCATGCTGGTGAGAATGTACGAGGTGCGGCCGTCGATGATCTGCTCGGCCACGGCGGGTACCTGTGGTGCCGGGGCGACCTGGCCAAGGGTCGACGGTGCTTCGCCCGGCATCGGCGCGACGCTGATCGCCTGCTCGGGGGCGGCGAGGCCGGCCTGGTCCTGGCTGCCCTGGGGCACCCGTGCCGGGTTGGCGGTGAACAGGGTTTCGCCGTTGCGGCTTTCGACGCGCTCGATCAGGTAGGGGCTGATCTTGTAGCCGCCGTTGGCGAAGGTGCTCCAGCCGGTGGCGATCTCCATCGGCGTCAGGGTCGCGGTGCCCAGTGCCAGCGACAGGTTGCGCGGCAGGTCCTGCTTGTTGAAGCCGAACTTGGCGATGTAGTCGATGGTGCGGTCCACGCCCATGGCCTGCAGCAGGCGGATCGAGACCAGGTTGCGCGACTTGTACAGCGCCTCGCGCATGCGGATCGGGCCAAGGAAGGTATTGGTGTCGTTCTTTGGGCGCCAGACCTTGTCCAGGTACTCGTCGACGAACACGATCGGCGCGTCGTTGACCAGGCTGGCGGCGGTGTAGCCGTTGTCCAGCGCGGCGCTGTAGACGAAGGGCTTGAAGCTCGAACCCGGCTGGCGCTTGGCCTGCATGGCGCGGTTGTAGTTGCTCTGTTCGAAGGAGAAACCACCGACCAGGGCGCGGATGGCGCCGTTGTACGGGTCGAGGGTGACCAGGGCACTCTGGGCGCCGGGCACCTGGCTGAACTTGAGCTTGCCATCCTCCAGGCGCTGCAGGCGTACCAGGTCGCCGACCTGAGCCACGTCGGCCGGCGACTGCGGCGAGCGCCCCTGCGAGTTGCTGTTGAGGTACGGGCGCGCCCATTTCATGGTGTCCCAGGCCACATTCTCTTCCAGGCCGCCGCGACTCATCACCTTCAGGCCGGTCTTCTCGACCTGGGTGACGATGGCCGGCTCCAGGCCGCCGAGGGTGCGCTGCTTGCCCAGCTCCTGCAACCAGGCCGCGCGCGTCTTGCCCGGGAAGCGTGCCTCGGGGCCGCGGTAACCGTGGCGCTCGTCGTACTCGCTGAGGCCGTTGAGCACCGCGCTGTTGGCCATCTGCTGCATGTCGCTCGGGACCGTGGTGGTGACGCGGAAGCCTTCGGTATAGGCGTCGCTGCCGTAGCGGCCGACCATCTCGGCGCGGGCCATCTCGGCGACGTAGGGGGCGTTCACCTCCGGAGTCGGCACGTGGTAGCTGGCGTTCAGCGGTTCGGCCAGGGCCGCCTGGTAGCTGGCTTCGTCGATCTTGCCGAGCTTGTACATGCGCCCGAGG
This sequence comes from Pseudomonas sp. DVZ6, assembly GCF_024259445.1. NCBI lineage: Bacteria > Pseudomonadati > Pseudomonadota > Gammaproteobacteria > Pseudomonadales > Pseudomonadaceae > Pseudomonas > Pseudomonas sp. DVZ6. Next base: position 39,436 of record NZ_JANCLM010000037.1, on the reverse strand, counting down.
ATCCAGTCGCGGCGCTCCTTGGCGCGTACCGGGTTGGCCAGCGGGTTGAAGCGCGATGGCGCCTTGGGCAGGCCGGCGATCATCGCCATTTGCGCCAGGCTCACGTCGCGGATCGACTTGCCGTAGTACACCTGCGCTGCGGCATCGATGCCATAGGCGCGGTTGCCGAGGTAGATCTTGTTGACGTAGAGCTCGAGGATCTCGTCCTTGGTCAGCTCGCGTTCGATCTGCAGGGCCAGAAGGATCTCGTTGGTCTTGCGCGAGAAGCTGCGCTCGCTGCTGAGGAAGAAGTTCTTCGCCACCTGCATGGTGATGGTGCTGCCGCCGGTCTGGATATGCCCGGACTTGAGCAACTGCGATGCCGCGCGCATCAGGCTGCTCGGATCGACCCCGTAATGGTTGAGGAAATTGTCGTCTTCGGCGGACAGAAGCGCCTGGATGAACTGTGGGGGAATTTCCTGGAACTTGATCGGCGAGCGCCGCATTTCGCCGAACTCGGCAATCAGCTTGCCGTCGCTGCTGTACACCCTCAGGGGGATTTGCAACTGGACGCTTCTGAGCGAGTCGACCGAGGGCAGGCTGGGGCTAAGATACAGAAACGCACCGCTCACACCGAGCACGAGCGCGCAGATGACGGCGACGAGAGACCACCAGAAGAACTTCAGCAGACGTATCAAGGCTTTTGGGTGTCCAGGTTGAGGAGTGGATTGCGCGCGGGGCCGGCGGACAGAAAAACGCTGGCCATTATAAGCATTTTTCGTCCCGCCGGGTGACCGCCCGGGACGCGGGACGAGCGCTCGCGCCGCAACGGCGCGGGCTGCCGATGACCAGGAAGAAACAGCCATGCTTGGACGCTTTGGTAGGGACACCGGTTCGCTGCTGGGGGTGGAAATTGCCTCCGACTCCATACGAATGCTGCATCTGCACCGCCAGCGCGGCGGTTGGCGTGTGCAGGGCTGGGCGCAGGAGCGCTTCGAGCCTGCGCTGCCTGACAGCGCCGCATCCAACGAGGCAGAGGGGTTGGTCATGGGATTGCGGCGGGCCCATGATCAATGTCGGACGAGGCAGTTCCGGATCGCCCTGGCATTGCCCGCCTCCCAGGTGATCTGCAAGGTGTGCCGGGTAGCTGCCGGGCTGACCGACCTTGATGTCGAGGCCGCCGTGCTGGTTCAGGCCGAACAGCTGTTCCCTTTTCCGCTGGAGGATCTCGCCCTGGACTTCTGGGTGCAGGGTGCATGCGCTGACGATCCCGGACAGTTCGAGGTACTGGTGGTGGCTTGCCGGCAAAGCCAGCTCGATCCGCTGGAGCGGGTGTTCGCCAGGGCCGGATTGCAGCTTGAGGCCGTGGAGGTAGACAGCTTCGCGCTACGGCGAGCATTGCTGCCTGAGGTGCCGGCTCGTGGAGCGGTACTGCTGCAATTGGAGCCGGGCGAAGTGGTCATGCACCGCTGGCACGGCAGCCCCGCGCCGCAACGACAGCGGCTCGCCCTGGGCTCGCCGGCGCAATGGAGTGAGGCTGTCGATGATCTCTGGCGGTTGGGTGAACGGGCGCCCGTAGAGGAAGTTGTCCTGTTCGGCTGCGCTGCTGATGAGGACCGGGCGGCGTATTTGCGAGAGCACTTGGGTGTGAAATGCCAGGTGGGTTGCCCACTCCCTCTGGCCGGCCTGCTGGAGAGGGATGGCCTGCGCGCAGCTTCGATGGTCCTGGCCTGCGGGCTGGCCATGGGAGGCCGGGCATGATGGCGAGACTGAACCTGATGCCTTGGCGCGAGCAGCGTAGGGCCAGGGTTGTGCGACGATTTCAGATCATGCTGGTTGTCGCCCTGGTAGTGGCACTGTGCGGGGTCATATGGCTCGATCAGATGGCGCGGTCGCGTCTGGCCAGGCAATCACTGGTCGTCGCCTCGCATCAGGCGGAGCTTGAGCGGCTCGATGCCACCTTGAGGCAGGTCGATCAGCTGCGCGGCAGGCGGGCGGCGTTGCAGGCCGAGCATGCCGCAGTGTCCGCACTGGACGCCGGGCGATCGCAGATGCCCGGCCTGTTCCTCGCCCTTGAGCAGGCCCTGCCAGAAGGCGCTCGCTTGACGGAGGTGGATGTTGAGGCGGGGCGCCTGCGCCTGGGCGGCCTGGCGGCCTCCGCGTCGGTGGTCGCCCGGTTCATGCGCGATCTGGAGCAAGTGGGCATGGTGCGGAACCTCGAGCTCGTTCACATCAGGCGCCATGTCCAGGGGGACGAGTTCCTGCTGGCGGCGCGATTGCTGGCGGGCGAGTCGTGAACCGCCTCTGGCCCCTTGACTGGCAGGCGTTGGCTGGCCGGTCGGGAGTGGTGAGGGCCATGGTGTGCCTGGCGCTCGTGCTCATGGTTGCTTGCGTGGGCTACCTGGTTCGTCTGCGTGATCCGGTTCAGGGGCATGTCGAGTCTGTCCGACTGCAGCTCCAGCTACAGGACGAACTGGAGGAGCGCGGGGCGCGCCTCGTCGAACTGGGTGTCGAGCAGCAGGCGCTCGAGCACGCACGGGTGCTTTTGCAGGCGGCACGATGGCGGCTGGCCGCGGGAGAGGGCATGAGCGAGCTGCTCGATCAGCTGGCGTTATCGGGGCATGAGCATGGCCTGGTATTCGAGCGAGTCGAAGTGCAGGAGGCACAGCAGGCTTCAGTGTATCGGGTGCAACCGCTGGAAATCGCGGTGTCGGGACAGTATCCGGCGCTGCGTCTGTGGCTGGAGCAATGGCTGCGGCAATTGCGTCTGCTGAATGTGGAGCGGCTCAGGCTGGTCCTGAAGGATGAGGGGATTGGGCGAGTTGATGCTCAGCTACGACTACATGCCTACCACCCCGGAGAAGAGCTGCCGGTCCCGGCGTCATTGGCGGATGAGCCGGCCCAGGCAATCTTGTCGAAGAAGACGGCATTCGATCCGTTCCGGGCCTGGTCGCCTCCCAGAGAGGGCGGTGACCTGGCGCATGTTCCTTTGGCACGACTTGAGATGGTCGGCAGCCTATCGCGGGCAGGGTGGCGACAGGCCTTGCTGCGCTCGGGAGGTCGCCTGTATCGGATTGCGCAGGGCGAGCGGTTGGGGCTCGAAGGGGGTGTCGTGGTAGCCATCGAATTCGACCGGGTGGAGGTCCACGAGCGGTTCTACATCGATGGGCGCTGGCAGGCGCGCCCCAGGTATCTGGTTCTTGGAACGCGTGAGCAAGGAGAGGTCAGGGATGAGACCGACGAGAGGGTGGAGCGGCGCGCTATTGATGCTGGGGCTGCAGATGGCGCAGGCCGAGACGTTTCAGGGTGAGCCGATGTCGCTCAACTTCCAGGATGTCGAACTGCGTTCGGTGCTCCAGGTCATGGCCGACCACGCGGGCATCAACCTGGTGGCCGGCGATTCGGTGCAGGGGCGGATAACCCTGCGTCTGGAGGATGTGCCCTGGGGCCAGGCGCTTGACCTGGTGTTGCGCAGCAAGGGGCTGGGCAGGCGCCAGGAGGGGAATGTGCTGCTGGTCGCTCCCCTGGCCGAGCTCGCCGGGCAAGCCCAGGACATGCGTCAGGAGGTATTGCTGGAGCCTCTGCAGCGTGAGTTGATCCCTGTGTTCCATGCCAAGGCCGGCGAGTTGGCGGAGCTGTTGCTGGCGAGCCTGGCTGACGACGGTGCCCTGGCCGGGCGTGGCAGCCTCAGTGTGGATGTACGCACCAATACACTGGTAGCCACCCAGCCTGCCGCCCGGCTCGCCGAACTGCGCAGGCTGGTCACACAGCTGGATGTGCCGGTGCGCCAGGTCATGATCGAGGCACGGATCGTCGAGGCCAATGTCGATTACGATAAGGCCTTGGGCGTGCGCTGGGGTGGACCGCTGTATGGCGCGGAGCGCCGGCTGGGCAGCAACCTGTTCGTCGACCTCGGGGTCGAGCGGGCTGGTGCCGGGCTCGGGGTGGGGCTGCTGCGCAGCGATATCCTGCTCGACCTGGAGCTCAGCGCCATGGAAAAAAGCGGCAATGGCGAGATCATCTCCCAGCCCAAGGTGGTCACGGCCGACAAGGAAACCGCGCGTATCCTCAAGGGCACCGAAGTGCCCTACCAGGAAACCACCCGCAGCGGCGCCACGTCGGTCTCCTTCCGCGAGGCGTCCCTGTCGCTGGAGGTGACCCCGCAGATCACGCCGGACGGCAAGGTGATCATGGCGGTGCGGGTGACCAAGGACGAGCCGGACTTCATCAATGCCCTCAACGATGTGCCGCCGATTCGCAAGAACGAGGTCAATGCCAAGGTGCGGGTAACCGATGGGCAGACCATTGTGATTGGTGGCGTGTACTCGACGTCGCAGAACAAAGTGGTCGACAAGGTGCCATTTTTCGGCGATCTGCCGTATGTTGGACGGCTGTTTCGACGCGATGCATTACAAGAGAAAAAATCCGAGCTGCTGGTCTTCCTGACTCCGCGTATCATGAGTGACCAGGCGATTGCTGTGAGTCGTTGATTCTGTGCGAAATTTGATACTTGTGGGGCCCATGGGCGCTGGTAAAAGCACCATCGGGCGCCTGTTGGCCAAAGAGCTGCGCCTGCTGTTCAAGGATTCCGACAAGGAAATCGAACTGCGAACCGGCGCCAACATCCCGTGGATCTTCGACAAGGAAGGCGAACCGGGCTTTCGTGACCGCGAGCAGGCGATGATCGCCGAGCTCAGCGCGCTCGATGGCGTGGTCCTGGCCACCGGCGGCGGCGCGGTGATGCGCGACGCCAACCGTGCGGCGCTGCGTGCCGGCGGGCGGGTGGTCTACCTGCACGCCTCGGTGGAGCAGCAGGTGGGGCGTACCTCACGTGATCGCAACCGGCCGCTGTTGCGCACCGCCAACCCGGAAGCCACGTTGCGCGCCCTGCTGGAGACACGCGACCCGCTTTATCGCGAAATCGCTGACCTGGTGGTGGAAACCGACGAACGGCCACCACGCATGGTGGTGCTCGACATTCTCGAGCGCCTGCAGAAGTTGCCGCCCCGCTGAGCGGGGTCTATCCTCGGCGACCAACGCCGAGATGGGGTTGAACGTCACCGCGCGGGGCCGCACCGCCGCGCGTCCAAGCACATTGTGGGGATACATGCAGACACTAAAGGTCGACCTGGGCGAACGTAGCTACCCGATCTACATTGGCGAAGGCCTGCTGGACCAGCCCGAGCTGCTGGCGCCGCACATTGCCGGACGGCAGGTCGCCATCGTCTCCAACGAGACCGTCGCGCCGCTGTACCTCGAACGCCTGAGCAAGACCCTGGGTGCCTACTCGGTGCTGCCCGTGGTGTTGCCCGACGGCGAGGCCCACAAGAACTGGGAAACCCTGCAGCTGATCTTCGATGCGCTGCTCACCGCCCGCCATGACCGTCGCACCACCGTGGTCGCCCTGGGGGGCGGCGTGATCGGCGACATGGCCGGCTTTGCCGCGGCCTGCTACCAGCGCGGCGTCGACTTCATCCAGGTGCCGACCACGCTGCTGTCCCAGGTGGACTCGTCGGTGGGCGGCAAGACCGGCATCAACCACCCGCTGGGCAAGAACATGGTCGGTGCCTTCTATCAGCCCAACGCGGTGCTGATCGACACCACCAGCCTGAAGACCCTGCCCGGACGCGAGCTGTCCGCGGGCCTGGCCGAAGTCATCAAGTACGGCCTGATCTGCGACAAGCCGTTCCTCGCCTGGCTCGAAGACAATATGCAGGCGCTGCGTGACCTGGATTGCGTCGCCCTGACCGAGGCCATCCGTCGCTCCTGCGCGGCCAAGGCCGCCGTGGTCGGCGCCGACGAGCGCGAATCGGGCGTGCGTGCCACGCTCAACCTTGGCCATACCTTCGGCCATGCCATCGAAACACACATGGGCTATGGCGTCTGGCTGCACGGCGAAGCCGTGGCGGCGGGTACGGTCATGGCCCTGGAAATGTCCATGCGCCTGGGCTGGATCGACCAGCCGGCGCGTGATCGCGGAATTCGCCTGCTGCAGGACGCAGGATTGCCGGTGGTGCCACCACAGGAAATGACCCCGGCGCATTTCATGGAGCACATGGCGGTCGACAAGAAAGTGCTCGACGGGCGCCTGCGCCTGGTGCTGTTGCGCCAGCTGGGCGAGGCCGTCGTCACCGACGACTATTCGACAGAGATTCTACAGGCCACCCTGGCGGCGGATTACCGCGCGATCGTGGCCCAGCTTTGAGGTTGTGACAACGCAATGACCAGTCTGCATGCCGATGAGGCGTTCCTCGACCATTACCAGTTGAGCCACGATCCGTTCGCACCGCGAGTGCCCGGCTTCAAGTTCTTCCCCGCCCAGCGCAAACCCGTGCTCGGCCAGCTGCACCACCTGGCGCGCTACAGCCAGCTGATGCTGGTGGTCAGCGGCCCGGTGGGCAGCGGCAAGACCCTGCTGCGCCAGGCCCTGGTGGCCAGCACCAACAAGCAGTCGGTGCAGAGCGTGGTGGTGTCCGCCCGTGGCGCCAGTGACGCAGCCAGCGTGCTGGGCCAGGTGGCGCAGTCGCTGAACGTGGCGCAACCGGAGGTGCAGGCGATCCTGTCGCAGGTAGTGCAGCTGGCGCTGACCGGCCAGGAAGTCTATCTGCTGGTGGACGATGCGGAACAACTCGACGAGTCGGCACTCCAAGCGTTGCTGGAGTTGGCGGCAGGCGTGGCCGAAGGGCGCCCGCATGTGTTCCTGTTCGGCGAGCCTTCGCTGATTGCCGGGCTGGAAGAACTCAATACCGATGGCGAGCGCTTCCATGTCATCGAGTTGGCCCCGTACAGCGAGGAAGAGACCCGCGAGTACCTGGAGCAGCGCCTGGAGGGCGCCGGCCGGGGCATCGAGGTGTTCAGCGCCGAGCAGATCGTCGACATCCACGAAAACTCCGACGGTTGGCCTGGGAACATCAACCAGGTTGCCCGCGATACCTTGATCGAAGCCATGATCGCCAGCCGTACCACGGTCAAGCGACCATCCATGGGGTTCAAAATGCCTAAGAAACACGTGCTCGCGTTGTCCGCTGTGGTCGTGGTCGCCGTTGGCGCGGCGGTCCTGATGCCCAAGAAGGGTGACAAGGCCCCGACCGAGGCACCGGCCGCCCAGGCCCAGCTGCCGCTCGGACAGGGTGCGAACGGCGGCGCGCCCGCCATCGAGTTCTCCGGTTCCTCGCAGCCAATGCCGCTGCCGCTGGTCGGCCAGTCGCAGCCGGTGATGCGTGAGCCGCTGGCCCAGGCCGCCGGCATGGGCGAAGGCGAAGAGGGTGGGCCAGCGGGCGATACCGCCCTGCAGCCTGCCGCGCCGTCGGCCGCCGTGCCGCCGACCGTGACCACCATCGCGCCGCCACAAGGTGCCACCGCCAGCCCGGCACCGGCCCCTGCCCAGCCGGTGACCACCGCTCCGGTACAGCCGGTTGCGCCTGCGTCGAAGCCTGTCGCAACCCAGCCGGCAAAACCGGTTGCACCTGCAAAGCCGACTCCGGCTCCGACCCAGGTCGCCAGCGCCAAGCCCGCCAGCAAGCCTGCCGAGAAACCAACCGCAGGCGGCGCCGGTAACAGCAGCTGGTATGCCGGCCAGAAACCGGGCAATTACGTGGTGCAGATCTTCGGCACCAGCTCCGAGGCGTCGGCCCAGTCGTTCGTCAAGGCGCAGGGTGGCGACTATCGCTACTTCAAGAAAAACCTGCAGGGCAAGCCGCTGTTTGTCGTCACCTACGGCAACTTCGCCAGCCGCGACGCCGCCGCTGCGGCAATCAAGAACTTGCCAGCCAAGGTCCAGGCTGGTAAACCTTGGCCACGTACCGTCGGCAGCGTCCAACAAGAGCTGGCCACGGCCCGCTGATACCTTCCGGGCGGCACCACCCCGCCGCCCAGTTGCTGAGCGACTTCTAGCTTTCGATCAGCCTGCTGCGCCCGAGCGCGGCAGGCTTTTCTGTCCCAGACTGCCGGCCACAAGCCCTGTGTTGCAGTCATGGCTGAAACGCTTCAGACTCCAGCCTAGCCGCTATCACGGCGCATGGCGCAAAAACATTCAAAATTGCGACATAAATTTTCAATGGTGAGACATGAAAATTTGTGGGCATCGCTGTCGCTGTGCAACAATGGTTTTCCATGACCACCGCAAAAAAGCTGGCGTTTGATCGGCGTGGATGGTAAGTGGTTGTTAAAAAAGAGATTTGCCTCCGGTTGAGAGGTGAACCTGGTGAGAAAGTGTCTATGAAAACAGGTCTGTACCATCCCGAAGAATTCAAGGACAACTGTGGTTTCGGCCTGATCGCCCATATGACGGGGCAGCCGAGTCACCACCTTCTGCAAACCGCCATGCAGGCGCTGACCTGCATGACCCACCGCGGCGGCATCAACGCCGACGGCAAGACCGGTGACGGTTGCGGTCTGCTCATGCAGAAGCCCGATCAATTCCTGCGTGCCGTGGCCCAGGAGCACTTCGCCGTCGAGCTGCCCAGGCAGTACGCCGTCGGCATGGTGTTCTTCAACCAGGACCCGGTCAAAGCCCAGGCCGCCCGCGCCAACATGGACCGCGAGATCGTCAACGCCGGCCTCAAGCTGGTCGGCTGGCGCAAGGTGCCGATCGACACCCGCGTCCTCGGCCGCCTGGCCCTGGAGCGCCTGCCGCAGATCGAGCAGGTGTTCATCGGCGGCGAAGGCCTGAGTGACCAGGAATTCGCCATCAAGCTGTTCAGTGCCCGTCGCCGTTCGTCCGTGGCCAACGCCCACGACACCGACCACTACATCTGCAGCTTCTCGCACAAGACCATCATCTACAAAGGCCTGATGATGCCGCGCGATCTCGCGGCGTTCTATCCGGACCTGGGCGATGAGCGCCTGCAGACCGCGATCTGCGTGTTCCACCAGCGCTTCTCTACCAACACCCTGCCGAAGTGGCCGCTGGCCCAGCCCTTCCGCTTCCTCGCCCACAACGGCGAGATCAACACCATCACCGGCAACCGCAACTGGGCCATGGCCCGACGCACCAAGTTCGCCAACGACCTGATCCCCGATCTCGAAGAGCTTGGCCCGCTGGTCAACCGTGTCGGTTCCGACTCCTCGAGCATGGACAACATGCTGGAGCTGATGGTCACCGGCGGCATCGACCTGTTCCGCGGCGTGCGCATGCTGGTACCACCGGCCTGGCAGAACGTCGAGACCATGGACGCCGACCTGCGCGCCTTCTACGAATACAACTCCATGCACATGGAGCCGTGGGACGGCCCGGCCGGCATCGTCATGACCGAAGGCCGCCACGCGGTGTGCCTGCTCGACCGTAACGGCCTGCGCCCGGCGCGCTGGGTGACCACCACCAATGGCTACATCACCATCGCCTCGGAAATCGGCGTGTGGGGCTACCAGCCCGAGGAAGTCCTGGCCAAGGGCCGTGTCGGCCCAGGCCAGATTCTCGCCGTGGACACCGAGACGGGGCAGATCCTCGACACCGACGCCATCGACAACCGCCTGAAGTCGCGCCACCCGTACAAGCGCTGGCTGCGCCAGCACGCCACACGCATCCAGGCGACCCTGAGCGACGACCAGGGCGTGGCCAGCTACGACGCCGACCAACTCAAGCAGTACATGAAGATGTTCCAGGTCACCTTCGAGGAGCGTGACCAGGTGCTGCGCCCGCTCGGCGAACAAGGCCAGGAAGCGGTCGGCTCGATGGGCGACGACACGCCGATGGCCGTGCTGTCGCAGCGCGTGCGCTCGCCGTACGACTTCTTCCGCCAGCAATTCGCCCAGGTGACCAACCCGCCGATCGACCCGCTGCGCGAAGCGATCGTCATGTCCCTGGAAATCTGCCTGGGCGCCGAGCGCAACATCTTCCAGGAGTCCCCCGAGCACGCCTCGCGGGTGATCCTCAGCTCGCCGGTCATCTCGCCCGCCAAGTGGCGTTCGCTGATGAACCTGGAACGCGAAGGTTTCGACCGCCAGCTGATCGACCTCAACTATGAAGAGAGCGTCGGCCTGGAAGCGGCGATTCGCAACATCGCCGACCAGGCCGAGGAAGCCGTGCGCGGCGGCAAGACCCAGCTGGTGCTGAGCGACCGCTACATCGCCCCAGGCAAGCTGCCGGTGCATGCCTCGCTGGCGGTCGGTGCGGTGCACCACCGCCTGACCGAGCAGGGCCTGCGCTGCGACAGCAACATCCTGGTCGAGACCGCCACCGCCCGAGACCCGCACCACTTCGCCGTGCTGCTGGGCTTCGGCGCCTCGGCCGTCTATCCGTACCTTGCCTATGAAGTGCTGGCCGACCTGATCCGCACCGGCGAAGTACTGGGCGACCTGGACGAAGTCTTCAAGTACTACCGCAAGGGTATCTCCAAGGGCCTGCTGAAGATCCTGTCGAAGATGGGTATCTCCACCATCGCCTCGTACCGTGGCGCGCAGTTGTTCGAAGCGATCGGCCTGTCCGAGGACGTGGTCGGCCTGAGCTTCCGCGGCGTGCCGAGCCGTATCAAGGGTGCCCGTTTCGCCGACCTGGAAAGCGACCAGAAACTGCTGGCCGCCGAAGCCTGGAGCGCACGCAAGCCGATCCAGCAGGGCGGCCTGCTGAAGTTCGTCCATGGTGGCGAATACCACGCCTACAACCCCGACGTGGTGAACACCCTGCAGGCCGCCGTGCAGCAGGGCGACTATGCCAAGTTCAAGGAATACACCACGCTGGTCGACCAGCGCCCGGTGTCGATGATCCGCGACCTGCTCAAGGTCAAGGTGGCCGACCAGCCGTTGGCACTGGACCAGATCGAGCCGCTGGAGGCGATCCTCAAACGCTTCGACTCTGCCGGTATCTCGCTCGGTGCCCTGTCGCCGGAGGCACACGAGGCCCTGGCCGAGGCGATGAACCGTCTGGGCGCGCGCTCCAACTCTGGCGAGGGCGGCGAAGACCCGGCCCGCTACGGCACCATCAAGAGCTCGAAGATCAAGCAAGTGGCCACCGGCCGATTCGGTGTGACGCCGGAGTACCTGGTCAACGCCGAAGTGCTGCAGATCAAGGTCGCCCAGGGCGCCAAGCCCGGCGAGGGTGGCCAGCTGCCAGGCGGCAAGGTCAACGGCCTGATCGCCAAGCTGCGCTACGCCGTACCAGGCGTGACCCTGATCTCGCCACCGCCGCACCACGACATCTACTCGATCGAAGACCTGTCCCAGCTGATCTTCGACCTCAAGCAGGTCAACCCGCAGGCGCTGGTCTCGGTCAAGCTGGTCGCCGAAGCTGGCGTCGGCACCATCGCCGCCGGCGTGGCCAAGGCCTATGCCGACCTGATCACCATCTCGGGTTATGACGGTGGTACCGGCGCTTCGCCGCTGACCTCGATCAAATACGCCGGCGCCCCGTGGGAACTGGGCCTGGCCGAAACCCATCAGACCCTGCGTGGCAATGACCTGCGCGGCAAGGTGCGGGTACAGACCGACGGTGGCCTGAAAACCGGCCTGGACGTGATCAAGGCCGCCATCCTCGGCGCCGAGAGCTTCGGCTTCGGCACCGCGCCGATGATCGCCCTGGGCTGCAAGTACCTGCGCATCTGCCACCTGAACAACTGCGCCACGGGCGTCGCCACGCAGAATGACAAGCTGCGCAAGGATCACTACATCGGCACCGTCGACATGGTGATCAACTTCTTCACCTTCGTCGCCGAAGAGACTCGCGAGTGGCTGGCCAAGCTCGGCGTGCGCAGCCTGGGCGAGCTGATCGGTCGCACCGACCTGCTCGACGTGCTGCCGGGCGACACCGAGCGCCAGCATCACCTTGACCTGTCGCCGCTGCTGGGCAGCTCGCACATCCCGGCCGACAAGCCGCAGTTCTGCGAAGTCGACAAGAACCCGCCGTTCGACCAGGGCGAACTGGCCGAGAAGATGGTCGCCATGGCCTTGCCGGCGATCCGCGATCAGGCCGGTGGCGAGTTCAGCCTCGACATCTGCAACTGCGACCGCTCCATCGGTGCGCGCATCTCCGGCGAAATCGCCAGGCTGCACGGCAACCAGGGCATGGCTGCAGCGCCGATCACCTTCCGCTTCAAGGGCACCGCGGGCCAGAGCTTCGGCGTGTGGAACGCCGGTGGCCTGAACCTGCACCTGGAAGGCGATGCCAACGACTACGTCGGCAAGGGCATGACCGGTGGCAAGCTGACCATCGTGCCGCCTGCCGGCAGCCCATTCGAAACCCAGCACAGCGCCATTGTCGGCAACACCTGCCTGTACGGTGCCACCGGCGGCAAGCTGTTCGCCGCCGGCACCGCGGGCGAGCGCTTCGCTGTGCGTAACTCCGGCGCCCACGCTGTTGTAGAGGGCACCGGCGATCACTGCTGTGAATACATGACCGGCGGCTTTGTCTGCGTCCTGGGCAAGACCGGTTACAACTTCGGTTCTGGCATGACGGGCGGCTTCGCCTACGTGCTCGACATGGACAATAGCTTCGTCGACAAGCTCAACCACGAACTGGTGGAAATCCAGCGTATCAGTGGTGAGGCGATGGAGGCCTACCGCAGCCATCTGGCGCGGGTCCTGGGCGAGTACGTGGAGGAAACCGGCAGCGAGTGGGGGCGTGAGCTCTCCGAGAACCTGGACGACTACGTGCGGCGCTTCTGGCTGGTCAAGCCGAAGGCGGCCAATCTCAAACAACTGCTGTCCAGTACCCGTGCCAACCCGCAGTAAGAACAGCTGCAAGTGACGGCCCCGTGCGCGGGGCCCGTCCTGCTCAAGTGATTGTCTTGCAGCTTGCGGCCCAAGGCCGGCAACTGCGGTAAAGAGGTTTGAAAAATGGCTGAACGTCTGAGCAACGACTTCCAGTTCATCGAAGTGGGCCGCAAGGACCCGAAGAAAAAGCTGCTGCGCCAGCGCAAGAAGGAGTTCGTCGAGATCTACGAACCCTTCAAGCCGCAGCAGTCCGTGGAGCAGGCGCACCGCTGCCTGGGCTGCGGCAACCCGTATTGCGAATGGAAGTGCCCGGTGCACAACTTCATCCCCAACTGGTTGAAGCTGGTCTCCGAAGGCAACATCCTGGCCGCGGCTGAACTATCGCACCAGACCAACACCCTGCCGGAAGTGTGCGGCCGCGTGTGCCCGCAGGACCGTCTGTGCGAAGGGGCCTGCACCCTGAACGACGGCTTCGGCGCGGTGACCATCGGCTCGGTGGAGAAGTACATCACCGACACCGCCTTCGCCATGGGCTGGCGCCCGGACATGTCCAAGGTCAAGCCCACCGGCAAGCGCGTCGCCATCATCGGTGCCGGCCCTGCTGGCCTGGGCTGCGCCGACGTGCTGGTGCGCGCGGGCGTGACCCCGGTGGTGTTCGACAAGAACCCCGAGATCGGCGGCCTGCTGACCTTCGGCATCCCCGAGTTCAAGCTGGAAAAGACCGTGTTGAGCAATCGCCGCGAAGTCTTCACCGGCATGGGCATCGAGTTCCGCCTGAACACCGAGGTGGGCAAGGACATCAGCATGGAGCAGCTGCTCGCCGAGTACGATGCGGTGTTCATGGGCATGGGCACCTACACCTACATGAAGGGCGGCTTCCCGGGCGAGGACCTGCCGGGCGTGCATGACGCGCTGGACTTCCTGATCGCCAACGTCAACCGCAACCTCGGTTTCGAGAAGTCGCCGGAAGACTTCGTCGACATGCAGGGCAAGAAGGTCGTGGTCCTGGGCGGTGGCGATACCGCGATGGACTGCAACCGCACCTCGATCCGCCAGGGCGCCAAGGCCGTGACCTGCGCCTATCGCCGCGACGAAGCCAACATGCCGGGTTCGCGTAAAGAGGTGAAGAACGCCAAGGAAGAGGGCGTGAAGTTCCTCTACAACCGCCAGCCCATCGCCATCGTCGGCGAGGACAAGGTCGAGGGCGTGAAGGTGGTCGAGACCCGTCTCGGCGAGCCGGATGCCCGTGGCCGCCGCAGCCCCGAGCCGATCCCGGGCTCCGAGGAGATCCTGCCGGCCGATGCCGTGGTGATCGCCTTTGGTTTCCGTCCGAGCCCGGCGCCGTGGTTCGAGCAGCATGGCATCCAGCTGGACAGCCAGGGCCGCGTGGTGGCGCCGGAGAAGGGCAAGTTCAAGCACCAGACCAGCAACCCGAAAGTGTTTGCCGGTGGTGATATGGTGCGGGGGTCGGATCTGGTGGTAACGGCCATTTTCGAGGGCCGCACGGCCGCTGAGGGGATCCTGGACTACCTCGAAGTCTGATCGATTGTCGTGGCCGCTTTGCGGCCCTTTCGCGGCACAAGGCCGCTCCTGCAGAGGATCGCATTCACCTGTAGGAGCGGCCTTGTGCCGCGAAAGGGCTGCGAAGCAGCCCCAGGTTCATTTTTTGTATACAAAAACGCTTGATCCAAGGCACCCAATAGACAAAACGCATGGCCATGGCCGTGCCTTTTGCGTCCGCGTCTGAGAAAATGCCCGCACTTTTTTTCCGGATGCCGACATGACTGCCCTGAAGAACGATCGTTTCCTGCGTGCACTGCTCAAGCAACCCGTAGACGTCACCCCGGTGTGGATGATGCGCCAGGCCGGCCGCTACCTGCCGGAGTACCGTGCCAGCCGCGCCAAGGCCGGTGACTTCATGAGCCTGTGCATGAACCCGCAGTTCGCCTGCGAGGTCACCCTGCAGCCGCTGGACCGCTACCCGCTGGACGCGGCGATCCTCTTCTCGGACATCCTCACCATCCCCGACGCCATGGGCCAGGGCCTGTACTTCGAGACCGGCGAAGGCCCGCGTTTCAAGAAAGTCATCAGCACCCTGGCGGACATCGAGGCGCTGCCGATCCCCGATCCGCAGAAGGACCTGGGTTACGTCATGGACGCGGTCAGCACCATCCGCCGCGAGCTCAACGGCCGCGTGCCGCTGATCGGCTTCTCCGGCAGCCCATGGACCCTGGCCACCTACATGGTCGAAGGCGGCTCGTCGAAGGACTTCCGCAAGACCAAGGCCATGGCCTACGACAACCCCGAAGCCCTGCACCTGCTGCTGGACAAGCTGGCCCAGTCGGTCACCAGCTACCTCAATGGCCAGATCCTCGCCGGCGCCCAGGCGGTGCAGATCTTCGACACCTGGGGCGGTAACCTGTCGGCGGCGGCCTACCAGGAGTTCTCCCTGGCCTACATGCGCAAGATCGTCAGCGGCCTGATCCGCGAGCACGAAGGGCGCAAGATACCGGTGATCCTGTTCACCAAGAACGGCGGTATGTGGCTGGAAAGCATTGCTGATGCCGGTGCCGACGCCCTGGGCCTGGACTGGACCTGCGAGATCGGCGACGCCCGCCGCCGCGTCGGCGACAAGGTGGCGCTGCAGGGCAACATGGACCCGACCGTGCTGTATGCCAAGCCCGAGGCGATCCGCAAGGAAGTGGCGCGCATCCTCGCCAGCTATGGCAAGGGCAGCGGCCATGTGTTCAACCTGGGCCATGGCATCACCCCCGAGGTTGATCCGGAGCACGCCGGCGTGTTCATCAACGCCGTGCATGAGCTGTCGGCGCAGTACCACCAGTAATCGGTGTGCAACGCGAGAAGCCCGGCCAAGTGCCGGGCTTTTTGTTGTATTAAGTTTCAATTCAGCGATCGTCGGTAATCTGGGACCATCAAAACGCAAACAGGACCCGATCACCATGAAAGCCCGTTACCTGCCCCTGATCCTCGCCCCGCTGTTCAGCACCGCCGCCCTGGCCGCCGGCTACACCGGCCCTGGCGCCCAGGCCGTGACCACGGTCGCCGCCGCCAACGATGCCGCCGACGACACCCCGGTGGTGCTGCAGGGCTTCGTGACCAAGAAGATCAACAACGACGACAAGTACGAGTTCAAGGACAACACCGGCACCATCACCGTCGAGATCGACGACGAAGACCTGCCGCCGACGCCGTTCAACGACAAGACCAAGGTCAAGCTGACCGGCGAGGTGGAGAAGCACCTGATGAGCCGTGAGGTGGATGTGGATATCGTCGAGATCATCAACTGATCCGAGATTTTGGGGCTGCTGCGCAGCCCATCGCGACACAAGGCCGCTCCTACAGGGAAACGCGTACCCTGTAGGAGCGGCCTTGTGTCGCGAAAGGGCCGCAAAGCGGCCCCAGCAATCAGGACGTCTTCGGCGCTAATTTGCTCAAATGCACCGCCACCAGCAACGCCACCGCCAGCAGGCCGCCGATGAACAGCCCGATGCCGTTCCAGCCCCACTGGTGCCAGAACACCCCGCCCGCTGTCCCCGCCACGCTCGACCCCGCGTAGTAACAGAACAGGTACAACGACGAAGCCTGCCCCTTGGCCTTCAGCGCCCGGCGGCCGATCCAGCTGCTGGCCACCGAGTGCGCGCCGAAGAAGCCGAAGGTGAACACCAGCATGCCGACGATGATCATCGCCAGCGGGTTGGCCAGGGTCATCAGCAGGCCGCCGGCCATCACCACGATGCTGGCCCAGAACACCTTGCGTCTGCCCAGCTTGTCGGCCAGGGCGCCGACCTGCGCCGAACTGTAGATCCCCGACAGGTACACCACCGACAGCAATCCGACCAGCGCCTGGTTCATGTGATAGGGCCCGGCCAGCAGGCGGTAGCCGATGTAGTTGAACAGGGTGACGAAGGCGCCCATCAGCAGGAAGGCCTCGAGGAACAGCCAAGGCAGCCCGGCATCCCTGAAGTGCATGGCGAAGCCATCGAGCAGGCTGCGTGGATTCAGCGTCCGGGACCGGAAGTTGCGCGATTCGGGCAGCACCTTCCAGAACACCAGGGCCGCAGCCAGGGCCAGGCCGCCGATGGCGAGCATCGCCGTGTGCCAGCTGACGAAGTCGATCAGCACGCCGGTGATCAGGCGCCCGCTCATGCCGCCAATGGCGTTGCCGCCAATGTACAGGCCCATGGCCAGGCCGATGTGCTGCGGGTGGATCTCTTCGCTCAGGTAGGTCATCGCCACCGCCGCCAGGCCGCTCAACGACAGGCCCACCAGGGCGCGCGTCGCCAGCACCAGTTCCCAGCTCGGCATCACCGCGCTGGCCAGGGTCGACAGGGCGGCGCAGAGCAGGGCGAAGACCATCACCGGCTTGCGCCCGATACGGTCGGAGATCGGCCCGGTGACCAGCAGCCCGAACGCCAGCATGGCGGTGGACACCGACAGCACCAGACTGCTCTGCGCGGCGTTGATGGAAAACTCCTGGGACAGCAGCGGCATCATCGGCTGCACGCAGTACAGCAGGGCGAAGGTGGCGAAGCCACCGCTGAACAGGGCCAGCACGGTCTTCATGAAGGCGGGGGAGCCTTTCTCGATCCAGATATCGTTGACGACAGGCTCGGGCTCGGCAGATAGGGGGACTGCGGCGGATCTCACGGAGGGTACCTCGGGCGCTGGGGCCGGTGCTGCGATGGAAAAAGCATATAGCTGGCTAATGATTAGATCCAATATATTGTTCGACCTGTTTAAGACGTTTTACGACCTGTTTGGAGTCGATTATGGAGCTGCGTCACCTGCGCTATTTCATTGCCGTGGCCGAGGAGCTGCATTTTGGTCGTGCCGCCCAGCAGCTGGGTATCTCCCAGCCCCCGCTGAGCCAGCAGATCCAGGCCCTGGAGCAGGAGCTGGGGGCGCGTCTGTTCGAGCGCACCAACCGCCGGGTCGAGCTGAGCGAGGCCGGGCGCCTGTTCCTCGAGGAAGCGCGCCAGGTGCTGGCCCAGGTGGAGAAAGCCGCCGACGTGGCGCGGCGGGCGCAGCTGGGGGAATTGGGCGAGATGAAGATTGGCTTCACGTCATCGGCACCTTTCACCTCGCGCATCCCCCAGGCCATCCATGCGTTCCGCCAGCGCTTCCCTTCGGTGCATCTGCACCTCAAGGAAATGAGCAGCCGCGAGGTGGTAGACGGGGTATTCGATGAGTCCATCGAGGTCGGCCTGATGCGCCCGCTGCCGGTGCCGGATGGGTTGGTGGTCAGCGAGCTGTTCCGCGAGCCGCTGGTGGCCGTGCTCAACGCCTCGCACCCGCTGGCAATGGGCAGTGGACAGGGCGTGCACATGGCGGCGTTGGCGCAGGAGCCGTTCGTGTTCTTCCCGCGCAGCTACGGCAGCGGCCTGCATGCGCAGTTGATGAGCCTGGCGGGCAAGGCCGGCTTCAGCCCGCACTTCGCCCAGGAAGCGGGCGAGGCGATGACCATCATCGGCCTGGTCTCGGCGGGGCTGGGGGTGTCGGTATTGCCGGCATCGTTCCAGCGGATGCGGATCGACGGCGTGGTCTACCGTACCTTGCTGGACGAAGGCGCCGACACCGCCGTGTGGCTGGTGCAGCGGGCCGGCGCGAGCTCGGCGATGGCCAGGGCCTTCGCCGAGCTGCTGGGCGGGGTCAGTCCACCTGGGCCAGGTCGCCGCGCAGGGCCACCGAAGTGACGAGCAGGCCGGCACGGCACTGGAACTTCTCGGTGTCCTTGTACAGGTTGCGCTGGTCGACGCTGGCGATGTTCACCACGGCGTTGGCGTTGGCCTTGCGCGCGGCGTTCTGCAAGGTCGCCAGGGCCGATTGCAGGGCCCAGTAGCAGGCATCTTCGTCGGCCTTGTTGCTGCCGTTGGTCTTGCGGCTGCTGCTCACAGGGCTGAGGGTGCGGGTCGAGGCGGGCAGGCTTTCGCCGGCCAGGTAGAACTTCACGCTGCCATCGAGCAAACCGGCCTGGGTGGCGCGCTTGACCCCTTCACGGAAGCTCAGGTAGGTCGGCGCGTCCACGCCCTGGTTGACGAAGCCCTGTGCATTCAGGTGCTCGATATGCGGGTCGAAAGACAGCTCCTTGAGGATGTTGTCGCGCAGGCGGTTGACCCAGCGGTTGTAGTTGCCGTGAATCTTGCCGTCGTCGTAGTCCAGGCCCCAGCTGCTGCGGTAGATCACCTGGAATTCGGTGGGGCTGTAGGGGATGTCGACCTCGGCGTGGTGGCGGCCGCGCACGGTGATCTCTGCCTTGACCATGCCAGGGCGCACCGACTGGATGATCCACTGGCGGTCGTTGAGGGCGGTGACGATGGCGCGCTTCATCTGGTCGTCACTGAAGCCGAGGTCGCTGGAAAACGCTTCCTTGGCGTTGTACACGGGTTTGCTGGTGCAGCCGGTGACCAGCAGGGCCAATGCCAGTACGGCAAACAGGCGGTGGATCCGAGTCATTCCTTTCACTCCAAAGGGTCAGCGCCAGCGACGGAAGATCAACGACGTGTTGACCCCGCCGAAGGCGAAGTTGTTGTTCATCACATGCTCATGGTTCATCGCGCGGAACTCGCCGCGCAGGTAGTCCAGCTCGCCGCAGCGCGGGTCGACGTGGTCGAGGTTGAGGGTGGGCACGTAGCGGTCGCTGTTCATCATCTCGATGCTGAACCACGACTCCAGCGCGCCACAGGCACCCAGGGTATGGCCGAGGAAGCTCTTCTGCGAGCTGATCGGCATGCGTGGGCCGAACAGGCTGCTGGTGGCCTGGGTCTCGGCGATGTCGCCCTGCTCGGTGGCGGTACCGTGGCCGTTGACGTAGCCGATCGCCTCGGGGGCAAGGCCCGCGTCCTCCAGCGCCAGTTCCATGGCCCGGCGCATGGTGGCCTGCTCCGGACGGGTGGTGTGCTGGCCATCGGCGTTGCTGCCGAAGCCGACGATCTCGGCGTGGATCCGTGCGCCACGGGCCAGGGCGTGTTCCAGCTCCTCGAGCACCAGCATGCCGCCGCCTTCGCCGATCACCAGGCCATCACGGTCGAGGTCGTAGGGGCGCGGGCTCAGGTGCGGGGTGTCGTTCTTCAGGCTGGTGGCGTAGAGCGCGTCGAACACCATGGCCTCGGTGGGGCACAGCTCTTCGGCGCCGCCGGCGAGCATCATCGGCAGGCGCCCGTACTTGATCGCCTCGTAGGCGTAGCCGATGCCCTGGCTGCCGCTGGTGCAGGCGCTGGAGGTGGGGATCAGGCGCCCGGTGAGGCCGAAGAAGATGCTGATGTTGGCCGCCGTGGTGTGGGGCATCATGCGCACGTAGGAGTTGGCATTGAGGCCGTCGGCCACCGAGTTGAGCAGCATGTTGCCGAAGGCCTTGATCTCGTCGGTGCTGCCGGTGGACGAGCCGCAGGCCACGCCCATGCGCCCGTCGCGGATGCTCGGGTCGTCGAGCAGGCCGGCGTCGGCCAGGGCGCGCTCGGCGGCGGCAACCGCCAGGCGCGACACCCGGCCCATGCTGCGCAGCTGCTTGCGGGTCCAGTGGCCGGGCACCTTGAAGTCATCGATGGGACCGGCCAGGCGGGTGTTGAGCTCTTCAAAGCGGTCCCACTCGTCCATGCGCCGGATGCCGCTGCGTTGCTGGGCGAAATGCCCGGCGATGCTGGCCCAGTCGTTGCCCAGGGCGGTGATGCCGGCCATGCCGGTGACGACGACGCGGCGCATCAGCACAGCCCTCCGTTGACCGCCAGCACTTGACGGGTGATGTAGGCCGCCTCGGGCGACATCAGGAAGTTCACCGCGCCGGCTACTTCCTCCGGTGTGCCCATGCGCCCGGCGGGGATCATCTTCAGCAGCTCGTCCACCGGCACGTGTTCGTCGAGCATGGCGGTGTCGATCAGCCCGGGGGCCACGCAGTTGACCGTGATGCGGCGCTTGCCCAGCTCGATCGCCAGGGCCTTGGCGGCACCGATCAGGCCGGCCTTGGAGGCGCTGTAGTTGACCTGGCCACGGTTACCGATCAGGCCGGACACCGAAGTGACGCAGACGATGCGGCCCGGCGCGCGGCGGCGGATCATCGGCATCGTCAGCGGGTGCAGGACGTTGTAGAAACCATCAAGGTTGGTGCGCATGACCTGGTCCCAATCGTCCTCGGTCAAGGCCGGGAAGGCGCCGTCACGGGTCAGGCCGGCATTGCATACCACACCGTAGTAGGCGCCATGGGTCTCAACGTCGGCTTCCAGGACGGCCTTGCAGGCTTCGCGGTCGGCGACATCGAACTGCAGCACCCGCGCCTGCCGGCCCAGGGCCTGGACCTCGGCGGCGACGGTGTCGGCCTCGGCGCGGCCGCTGCGGCAGTGCAGGACCAGGTCGTAACCGGCACGCGCCAGGCGCAGGGCGATGGCCCGGCCGATGCCCCGGCTGGAGCCGGTGACCAGGATGGTGTCAGTCATGGGGTGACTCCTCAGGGCCCGCCTCGGCCAGGTAGCTGGCCACTTGCGGCGGGCGGTAGACATTCAGGCGGGCGCTGGCGTTGATGCCGGGGCCGCGCAGGTGACATTCGAACACACCCATGCCGTTGTCGTCCTCCAGCGAGCGCAGCGCGTGGATGCGCAGCTCTGCGCCGGCGGGGAAGTGTTCGACATCGCATTCGAACTTGCGGGTGCCGAGCAGGAAGCCCAGCTCCACCGGCTGGTCCAGGCGGCGTGCGCGGCAGCCAGCGTAGGCGGCCACGCTCTGGGCCATCAGCTCCAGGCCCAGCCAGGCCGGCAGGCTGCCGTCCTCGCGGTTGAACAGCCCGCCGGGGCGGACGGTCACGCGGGTGTGGATCTGCTCATCGTCGCAGCTGTCGACCTGATCGATCAGGATCATGTCGCCGGCATGCGGCAGCAGTTCGGCCAATGGCCAGGCAATCATGGAGTGTCTCCGAGAATCAGGCTCACGTTGTTGCCGCCGAAGGCGAACGAATTGCTCATCAGTCGACGCGGGCGGCCCTGGGGCAGCTGCTGGCCAGCGTCTGCCAGGGCCAGCTCCGCCAGTTGCGGGTCGCGCTGGCCGTCCCAGACATGGGGTGGCAGCCGCCCGTGCGGGTTGTGTTCGCTCAGGGCCAGCCAGCAGAAGGCCGCCTCCAGCGCCCCGGCCGCGCCCAGGGTGTGGCCGGTCATCGGCTTGCTGGATGAGCACGCTGTGCCGGCGCCGAACAGAGCATGCACGGCCAGGCTTTCCATGGCGTCGTTGTGCTGGGTGGCGGTGCCGTGCAGGTTCAGGTAGTCGATCTGCGCCGCGGCCAGGCCGGCATTGTCCAGGGCCTTGGCCATGGCTTGCAAGGCGCCGTTGCCGGTGGGGTCGGGTGCCGAGATGTGATGGGCGTCGGAACTGGCGCCGGCGCCAAGCAGGGCAATGGCAGGCCCCTGTACCGGGCGTGTTCGGCTCATGACGAACAGCGCGGCGGCTTCGCCGATGTTGATGCCGTTGCGGTTCACCGAGAACGGGTTGCAGCGTTGTTCGCTGACCGCCTCCAGGGCGCTGAAACCGTTGAGGGTCAGCCCGCACAGACTGTCGACGCCCCCGCACAGCACGGCGTCGCACAGGCCCAGGTCGAGCAGGCGACGCGCGCTCAGCAGCGCCCGGCCGCTGGAGGTGCAGGCGGTGGAGATCACGTAGGCCGGGCCGCTCAGTTGCAGCCAGTCGGCGAGGAACTCGGCGGGAGCGCTCAGTGCCTGCTGGTCGTAGCGGTAGCTGCCTGGCAGCACACCTTCGTGCAGGTAGTGGGCAATGTCGGCGCTGGCCTCGGCAATTCCCGAGGTGCTGGTGCCCAGCACCACGCCCACCCGTTGCGGGCCGAAATCGGCAATCGCCTGGCGGATCGCCGGTTCGATCTGCAAGGCCGCGCAGTAGAGCAGCTGGTTGTTGCGGCTGTGCTGTTCAGGCAGCGGCACGGCGGGTAGTTCGCCACTGACCGCACCCACCGCAGGACGTCGGTCCGGCACCCAGCCCTCCTGGGGCAGCATGCCGGAGCAGTCACCGGCGAACAGGCGAGCGGCCACCTCGGCCTGGCCGCGGCCAAGGGCGCAGACCAGGCCCAGGGCGTTGAGATAGGCGGTCATGGTGTGTTCTCGCTGGGCAATGGGCTGACTTCATAACGCAGGCCCTGGCCCAGGTTCAAGGTGAAATGCTCGCTGGCCCGATAGCTGACCTGCCAGCGGTCGCCCAGCCAGCGTCGTTGATCCTGCTGGCGCGCCTGTGGATAGAGACGCTGCAGTTGCCCGGACGGCGTCAGGGCGAACAGCACGGCGGCGAACAGTTCGCGCGCCGCCGGGTTGGGCGGCAGCAGGCCGTCGGCCTGCCATTGCCTGCCATCGAGCAACTGGCGCGCCTGGGGGATGCCCAGCAGGTCGAGCAGCGACCAGCGCAGACGGTGGTCTTCGTCCTGGATCACCAGCAGCCAGTCCTGGCGTTGGCCGTCCTGCTCGCGCTGCACGTGCAACTGGCGCGGCAATGTCAGCGTGGGTAGCGCCTCGGGCAGGGGCGGGCGCGCGGCGCAGGCGCCGAGCAACAGGCACAGGCACAGCGCCAGCAGGTGTTTCATGGTTGCTCCAGGGGCTTGCGCGCCACTACGTTGACCAGGGTTTCCTCGCGCTGGCCAACCGGTGGCGGCTTGCGCAGTCCCAGGCGTTCGAGCAGGCCGAAGTCCTTTGAGCGGCTCCACCACAGATAAGGGTAGGACACGTTGCGTGCGGCAAACTCGAAGCCCTGGTCACGCAGCATCTGCAGGTAGCCTTCGGCGCTCTTCTGCACGTGCATGGGGTGGCGGAACAGCCAGCGGATTACCCAGGTGTCGATGTAGGCCTCGGTGGACTCGGCGAACAGCAGGTAGCCGCCCGGCTTGAGTACACGGTAGAACTCGGCCAGGGCTTTCTCCTGTTCCACCAGGTGGTGGAAGGTCTGGTGGCAGAACAGGATGTCGACGCTGGCGTCGGGGAACTGCAGCGCCGCGCAGTCGCTGCCGCGCAGCTCCACCTCGACGCCCAGCCGCTGCGCCTCGGCGGCGCTCAGCGCCAGGCTGTGCGGGTCGGCGTCGGTGCCCAGCAGGCGCGACGGGGCGAACACCTGTAGCAGGTGCTTGAACGACTTGCCCTGGCCGCAGCCGGCATCGAGCAGCACCGGCGCCTGGGGCGGCTCGCCGTCGAACAGGCGGCGCAGGTCATTGATGGCCACGCGCAGCACATGGTGCTGCCAGGTGTGGCTGCGCAGGAACCAGAAGCCGATGCGGGTTTCTTCGACGTAGGTGTCGCTCAGGTACGGCTGCTGGCTCATGCTGGCGTCCTCGCGCACAGCTCGGCCAGGGTGCGCAGGCGGCGCTGGGGTTCGGCGACGAACGGATTGCGCAGGTCCCAGGCATAGCCGGCCAGGATCGAGCTGATCATGGCGCGGATCTCCGGCGAGCTGCCGGGGTGGTAGATCACATCCTGGAAGCTGCCGTCGTACCAGCCTTCGACATAGGCGCGGAAGGTATCGACGCCGCGTTTGAGCGGCGTGGCGAACTCGGTTTGCCAGTCCACCGCCTCGCCTTCCAGCTGGCGGTGCAGCAGGTTGGCGGCCATGCTCGCCGAGCGCATGGCGATGGTCACCCCCGAGGAGAACACCGGATCGAGGAATTCGGCGGCGTTGCCCAGCAGGGCAAAGCCCGGGCCGTGCAGGGTGCTGACGTTGGCCGAGTAGCCACCGATGGTGCGGGCCGGCGTGTCCCAAACGGCATTGGCCAGCACCTTGGACAGGCTCGGGGTCTGCGCCACGAAGTGCTTGAGGCAGGCGTCCAGGTCGGCCGGCGCCTCTGCGAAGCGCTCGGCGGCGGCGACCACGCCCAAGGAGGTGCGGCCGTTGCTGAACGGGATGGTCCAGAACCAGATGTCACGGTGTTCGGGGTGGGTGGTGATGAGGATCTTGTCGCGGTCGAAGCCGGGGTGGTCGATGCGGTCTTCGATGTGGGTGAACACCGCCTGGCGCACCGGGAAGTTCGACGGTGCTTCCAGCTCCAGCAGGCGCGGCAGCACGCGGCCGTAGCCGCTGGCGTCGAGCACGAAGGCACTTTCAACCTCGTATTCGTCACCCTCGGGGCGGCGCACCCGCACGCGCGGGCAGTCACCGCCCATGTCGACGCTGACGATCTCGTGCTCAT
This sequence comes from Pseudomonas sp. DVZ6, assembly GCF_024259445.1. Taxonomy (NCBI): domain Bacteria; kingdom Pseudomonadati; phylum Pseudomonadota; class Gammaproteobacteria; order Pseudomonadales; family Pseudomonadaceae; genus Pseudomonas; species Pseudomonas sp. DVZ6. The sequence continues at coordinate 14,640 of NZ_JANCLM010000037.1, read as the reverse complement.
AGCGGATCTCCACGCCCTGGGCCTGGGCCTGGTCGGCAAGCAACTGGTCGAACTGCGCACGTTGCACCTGGAAGGTACTTGGCTTGCCCTGGGAGAAGGTCAGGCCGAAGTCGAACGCGCTGTATTCCTCGCCCCAGGCGAAGGCGGCACCGTTCTTGTGCTGGAAGCCCGCGGCCTCGACGGCTTCGAGCATCCCGGCCTCCTCGACGAAGTCCAGGCAGTGGGACAGCAGGCTCTCGCCGATGGAGAAGCGCGGGAAACGCTGGCGCTCGATTACCAGTACATCGTGGCCCTTGCGCTTGAGCAGGGCGGCGGCGATGGCGCCGGAAGGCCCTGCGCCGATCACCAGCACCTGGCGTTGTTGCAGTTCACAGTTCGGCATGAGGCCTCCTTGGCGTCGGGACAGTATTCAGGGGAATCCGGTGCAGGCCGGCCATCGCCGGCATCAGGGTGGCAACCAGGCTCATCAGCATCAGGGCGAAGTACAGCGCCGGGCCGATCAGCCCCTGTTGCAGCAACAGGTTGAGAAAGACGATTTCGCTCAGGCCGCGGATGTTCAGCAGCAGGCTCTCGCGCCATTTGCTCGCGCCGGGGAACGATGGCGCGGCCCAGCACAGGCCCAGCCAGTTGCCCAGCAGCTTGCTGGCGATCGGCAGGGCCAGCAGGGCGGCCAGCTGCAGCGCATCGAAGCCTTGCAGGGCATGGTGCACGTCGATCTGCACCACGCCGTACGTGAGGATCAGCGGCACTGCCAAGCCTTGCTGCAGGCGGCGGCTCCAGGCCTCGGACAGCGGCATGCGCACCGGGACCTTGAGCCAGGCCAGGCAAGCCAGGTAGCCGATGCCAAAGACCAGGGCATTGAGCCGGTAGTGCTCGGCGACAAACAGCAGCGCCAGGAACAGCGCACCATATACCCTTGGGGCCCGCAGGCCGGCGAAGTGCAGCGGCAGCGGCAGGGCCGCCGCCAGTAGCGGCCAGGCCAGGCTGCCCGGTTGCAGGCTGCCCTGGCCGAGGCCCAGCAGCAGCCAGCAGGCCAGGTCGATGAGGATCGCCGCCTGCAGCAGCCGGCGGCTGGCCGCGGGTGGATAGTTGATGGCGCGCAGGTACAGGTACAGCACCGGGATCGCGGTGATGGCGAACACCAGTCCCAGGGCTAGCGCGGTGAGGCCGCCCTGGTCCAGCAGCCACAGCGCGCAGGCCAGGCCGCAGGCGAAGGGCACCAGGAAGCTGGGCACGGCCAGCTTCAGTGCCTGGCGGTCGATGCGCAGCTCGGCCACGTCGCTGAGGATATGCCCCAGCAGCAAGGCGAAGCTACAGCCGTAGAGGGTCTTCAACCAGCTCGGCGCGACCAGCGCGGCGCCGTCGAGCTGCCAGTGCGGCTCGACCCACAGCAGCATCAGCAGCGGCAGTGCCAGGGTCGCCAGCAGCAGCTGGCTGACGATCGGGATCAGCCCCACGCGCTTGCCCAGCGCACAGGCCAGGGCGAACAGCAGCAGGGCCATGGCCCAGAACAACAACACGCTCATGATCAGCTGTGCGCTCCTTCGCGCGGCGCGGCCCAGGGGGCCAGGATGAAGCTCATTGCCAGCCCCAGGCTCACCGCCAGGCCAAAATTGCTCACCGCCGGGGTGCTCGACAGCGCCAGCAGGCCGAACGACAGCCAGGTGGTCAGCGCTGCCAGCAGGGTACCCAGCAGGCTCACCGCTTCACCACCGACGCGCTCGTGCATGAGGATCGCGTAGTCGACGCCGATGGCAGTCACCAGCAGCAGGCCGAACAGGCTGAACAGCGTCAGCGGCTGCCCGAGCCAGCCCAGCAGGGCCAGGCTGCACAGCGCGGCGAGCAGCGGCAGGGCGACGATGCGCAAGGCACCGCGCAGGCCGAACGGCAGCACCAGCAACACCAGGATCAACACGCACGACAGCAGCTTGAGCTCGGCGGCGCTGACCTGGGTGGCGGCAAACAGTTGGTTCAGCTCACCCAGCCGGTCCACCAGCTGCACGCCAGGCAGACCCTCGGACTGCAGGCGCAGCAAGGCGGTGTCGTTCAGCCCCTGAAGGCTGACGATGGCGGCCACGCCCTGGTCCACCTGGCCCAGCCACAAGGGGCGCCAGGCTTCGCCCAGGGGGCCGGCGAGGACATCGTCGATGGACTGGATAGGCAACTGGTGCAATTGCTTGAGTTCGGCCAGCAGCGCGGTTTCCGGCACGCCCTGGGCCAGCAGCGGTTGCCAGTGTCCGGGCAGGCGATCCAGCGCCTGCAGCGTGCGCGTCTGCTCGGCGGGGCTGGCGACCAGCCGATCGAGGGACATGTAACCCTTGAGCTTGCCCAGGTCGACCAGCTCGTCGAGTTTTTCCGACAGCGCCGCCAGGCGTTCCAGCAATTGCTGTGGGTCGGCGCCACGTACCAGGTAGAACTGGCTGGTGGGCTGGTAGCCGGTGATGCGTGCCACCGCTTGGGCTTCCTCCAGCAGTTGCGGCGGGCTGCCGACCCACTGGCGCACGTCGTTGCGGCTGTCCAGGCGCCACAGCCCGGCGGCGCAGAACAGCACCAGCAGGGCCAGCAGCGCAGCGCTGGGGACTCGGCGCAGCAGGCCGGCGCGCAGTTCGGTCAGCCATTGCGCGACGCGCAGTGGCCACTGGGCCGGGCGCAGCTCGACACCGCCGAGCAACGCCGGCAGCAGGCACACGGCGCTGAGATAGGCGCCGACCAGGCCGGCGGCCGAGAACGCGGCGATCTGGGTCAGCGCGGGGAACGGCGTGAAGGCCAGGGCCAGGTAGCCGATGCAACTGGTCGCCAGGCTCAGGCTCAGCCCCGGCAGGGTCAGGCGCACGGCCGGCCAGCTGCGCCAGGGTTGCAGGCTCCAGCTCTTGGACAGGTAGTGCAGCGGGTAGTCGACGGCCACGCCGATCAGGCTGGAGCCGAGCACCAACGTCATTACGTGCATCTGCCCGAACAGCGCCACGCACACCACCGAGCCGAACAGCATGCCCACCAGCACCGGCACGAAGGCCAGCAGCACGCGCCAGCGGCGGAAAGCCAGCAGCAACAGCAGCAGGATGCCCACGGTGGCGCCGCCGCCGACCCAGGTGATCTCGCGGCTGGCCTGTTGCTGGCCGGCCGCGGCATACAGCAGGCCGCTGGTCGCCAGCAGTCGGGCGCCTTGCTGGCTGGCCTCGACGCGGGCGCGGGCCAGCAGGTCGGCCACCTGCAAGGGCAGGTGCATGTCGAAGGCGTTGCCCAGGGTGCGGGCGCGCAGCAGCACCCACTGCTGGCCGTCGGCTTCGGCCACCAGCGCGCCGCTGGCGGTGTCCAGTTGCACGTTGACCGGCTTGGGCTGGCTCTGCTGGATGCGGCCGCTCAAGCCGAGCCAGTCATCCTGGCTGGCCACCAGGCTGAAGCCGGCGAAGGGGTCGAACAGGCTTTGCAGGCGTTGCTCGACAAAGGTGTCGGGCTGCTCGGCCAGCAATTGCCGGTCGTGGGTCGAGAGCATGGCCACGCGGCCCTGCAGCAACTGGCTGCGTAGCGCTTGCAGGTCGGTCTGCAGGCTCCATTGCACCTTCTCGAACAGGCCGCTGGCCTGCCATTGACCGGCCAGGCGTTGGGCCAGGGCGACGGCCTGCTCGCGCTGGGAATGGCCGACCAGCACCAGCAGCTCGCGGTTGAGCGGCTCCTGCATGCGTTGCTCGGCTTGCTTGACCAGTGGGTCCTGGGTGGCGCCGGGCACCAGGGTCATCAGGTCGGCCGACAGCGGCGCACCGCGATGCCATTGCCAGCCGGCCACGGCAAGCATGATCAGCAGCAGGCCCGCGAACAGGCGCGGCAGCAGGCGTTCAGTCGGCAAAATCGCTGCGCTCCGCGTCGCTGAGGGCGCTGGCACCACGGCTTTCGGGCATGCGCAGCACGGTGCTGTCGCCCTGGGTTTCGCTCAGTTCGATGCGCTCGACATAGCGACCGCCGGCGATGTCGATGCGGGTGAAGATTTGCTTGAGCAGCAGCGAGCGTGGGGTCAGGCGCAATTGCCAGTGCGCGGCGTCGCCTGAAAGCGCCAGTTCGAAATCGCGTTGCAGGCCGCTGCTGTCGCCTTGCAGCACGGCGAAGAACAGGCGGTTCTGTTCGGCGCCGGCACTGCGTGCGGGTAACGTTTGCCAGCCACTCGGGTCGCGGCGGGCGATGCCCTTTGCGTCGATGCGGTAGTCCTGACTCAGCGGGGTCTGTAGCAGCCAGAGCAGACCGTGGTCGCGGGCCAGGACGAAGCGGCCCTTGCTGGTCAGTGGCTGGGGCAGGGCGCGCAGGTGTTTTTCCTGGATGAACGGGCCGCTGACCACGGCAGGTTCGCTGAGCTGCTTTTGCAGGTCGTCGAGGGTGAAGGCCAGGGTCAGGGGGCTGATGAACAGCAGCAACAGGGCGAGCAGTGTCGGGACCTTCGCGGGTAAACCCGCTCCCACAGGTTTCGCGGTGCCTGTGGGAGCGGGTTTACCCGCGAAGAGGCTGGCAATGCCAGTGCACAGCGCGGCGCTCATGGCAGCACCTTGGCAACGGCATCGAGCATCGCCTGGGGCGAGGCCAGTTGCATTTCGCCGCTTTCGATGTGCACCGCCACCTGCACGGTGCTGGCGCGGGTCATGCGTTCGCCGCTGGCGGCGTCGCTGATCAGGTAGTGGATCTTCAGACGGTTTTCCCATTCCACCAGGCTGGCGCGCACGGTCAGGCGCTGGCCAAAGGTGGCGCCGCGGATGTAGCGCAGCTGCAGGTCGATCACCGGCCACGCATAGCCGCTGGCCTGCATGCGCAGGTAGTCGTGCTCCAGGCGGTCGAGCAGCGCGCAGCGGGCGACTTCCAGGTACTTGACGTAGTGGCCGTGCCAGACGATGTGCATGCTGTCGACGTCGAAGAATGGCACGACGATCTCGCTGTCGACGTGGAACACCCCGGGATTACGCATGCAGCCTCCAGTGGCGCTGGCCGATACGGGCCAGGCACAGGCGCAGGTCTTGCTCCAGGGCGCGGTCCTCGATGACCGGGGCGAAGTCCTCCAGCAAGGCCGCGTGCATCTGCGCCAGGGCCGGCGGCAGGGCGTGCGCGTCGGCCAGGCGCTGGCGCAGCCAGACCCCCTGGTTGGCGGCCAGCAGGGTGGCGGCGGCAACCTGTTCGGTCAGTTCCAGCACGCGCAGGGCGTCGCGGGCGGCAATGGTGCCCATGCTTACCTTGTCCTGGTTGTGGCACTCGGTGGAGCGAGAGAACACGCTGGCCGGCATGGTCTGCTTGAGTGCCTCGGCGGTCCAGGCACTGGCGCCGATCTGCACGGCCTTGAAACCGTGGTTGAGCATGGCGCGCTCGGCCTCGGCGCCCGAAAGATTGCTCGGCAGGCCGTGGTTGTAGCGCACGTCCACCAGCAGGGCGAGCTGGCGGTCGAGCAGGTCGGCGACGTTGGCCACCAGGTTTTTCAGGCTGTCCATGGCGAAGGCGATGTGCCCGCCATAGAAGTGCCCGCCGTGCAGCACGCGCTCGGCATCACCGTCGATGATCGGGTTGTCGTTGGCGCTGTTGAGTTCGGTTTCGATGAAACTGCGCAGCCAGCCCAGGCTGTCGGCCAGTACGCCCAGCACATGGGGCGCGCAGCGCAGCGAGTAGCGGTCCTGCAGGCGATGCAGCGGTGGCAGCGGGGCCTCGATGGCCAGGTCCTGGCGCAGCCAGGCGGCGACCTGGGTCTGGCCGGGGTGCGGCTTGGCGGCGAACAGGCGCTCGTCGAAGTGCTCGGGGTTGCCCTGCAGGGCGACGACATTGAGCGCGGTGATGCGCGTGGCCAGCTTGAGCAGGTAGTCGGCGCGGGCGAAGGCCAGGCAGGCCAGGCCAGTCATCACCGCAGTACCGTTCATCAGCGCCAGCGCTTCCTTGGGGCGCAGCACCAGGGGCTGCCAGCCGAGTTCGCGGTGCACGTCGGCGCTGCTGCGGCGCTCGCCCTGGTACATGACTTCGCGCTCGCCCGACAGGGCTGCGGCCACGTAGGACAGCGGTGTCAGGTCGCCGCTGGCGCCGACCGAACCTTCTTCGGGGATCAGTGGCAGGATGTCATGCTCGATGAACGCCTGCAGGCGCTCCAGCAGCTCCAGGCGCACGCCGGACACGCCATGGCTCAGCGAGCGCAGGCGCGCCGCCAGCACGGCGCGGGTCGCCGGCGCGTCGAGCAGCCGGCCCAGGCCGCAGCCGTGGAAGGTGTAGAGGTGGCGGGGCAGGGCCTCGACGTGCTCCAGCGGCACGGCCACCACGCAGGAGTCGCCGTAGCCGGTGGTCACGCCGTAGATCACCCCTTCCTTGTCCAGCAAGGTGTCGAGGAAGCGCGCGCCACGGGCAATGCGCTCGCGGTAGGTGGCGTCAGCCTGCAGGCGCGACGGCGCGCGGCGCTCGGCCAGGGCCAGGACGTCTTCGATCGCCAGCGGCGCTTCGCCGAAGGTTACAGGCTCATGCGGATGCATCGTCATCGGTCTTCCAGAAGGGGTAGAAATTGAACCATTGCAGCGGTGCCTGGGCGCAGTAGTGGCCCAGGCGTTCGGCGTAGCGGGCGGCCCATTCGGCGATCACCGCGTCGCGTTGGCCACGGCGCCATTGCAGGCGCTCGACGAACGGCTCGAGGGTGACCTGGTAGCGGCCCTGAAGCTTGAGGCAGAACAGCAGGTTGAGCGGGCAGCCGAGCAGCCCGGCCAGCAGCCACGGCCCCTGGGGGAAGGCCGCTGCGTGGCCGAGGAAGTCCACTTCTACGGTGCGACCGCCATGCAGCGGCACGCGGTCGCCGGCGATCGCCAGCCACTCGCCGCGCTCCAGACGCTCCGACAGCTGTAGCATCACCGCCGGGTCCAGCTCGCTGACCTGGATCAGCCGCAGGTGGCTGGCGCCGGCTTCGCCCAGCAGGCGGTTGAAGTGTTCGGCATGGCGGGTATGCACCAGCACGTTCATGGTCACTTTTTCGCCGATCTCGGCCAGGGCCCGGCACACTTCCAGGTTGCCCAGGTGCGCGCCCACCAGCATTTGCCCGCGTTCGCCGCGCAACTGCTGGCGCAGGTTGGCCGGGTCGATGATGTCGATCTGCGACAGGGCCAGTCGGCCATTCCACACGTCGAGCTTGTCCAGCAGGGCTTCGGCAAATGACATGAACTGGCGGAACACGCGCCACTGGCCGGGGGCCTGGACCTGGCCGGCGCTCCAGCGGTGCAGGCGCTGCTGGTACTGCCAGGCGCTGCGCCGGGCGCGGCCGCCGAAGACGAAGAAGTAGGCGACGATCACATGGATCAGCGGGCTGAGCACGCGCCGCCCGAGCAGGCGGGCCAGGGTGGCGGTGAGCTTCATCAGCCAGAAGCTGCCGCGTTCCTGGTGCTCGGCCCAGTGTTGCGGACGCTCGCTCATGCGTGCCACCTGCGCCAGAGGATCAGCGGGGCGCGCAGGAGCATGCCGAAGAACAGCTTGGCGTGCATCTTCGAGATCAGTGCGTTGTCGTGGAACAGACGGAAGTGCGACAGGCCGTCCTGAGGATAATGGACCTTGGTCGGCAACCAGCGCATCGGCTGGTTGCGCCACGCCAGGCGCACCAGGATCTCCGGGTCGAAATCCATGCGCCGACCAAGGCTGACGCTGTCGATCAGCGCCAGGGTCGCGGGCAGCGGGTAGACGCGAAAACCGCACATCGAATCGGGGATGCGCAGCGACAGGCTGTTGATCCACACCCACACGTGGGTCAGGTAGCGGGCATACAGGCGGCCCTTGGGCACGCTGGCATCGTACTGTGGATAACCGCACACCAGCGCCTGTGGATAAGCCTGCGACTGGGTCAGGAAGTGGCTGACATCGGTCAGGTCGTGCTGGCCGTCGGCATCCACCTGCAGGGCGTGGCTGAAGCCCAGCCGCGCGGCTTCGCGCAAGCCGGCCATCACCGCGCCGCCCTTGCCCTGGTTGACCGCCAGGGTGACCAGGTGAACGTCGTCGCGCTCGGCCAGCTGGCCCAGTACCCGGGCGCAGGCCGCGTGGCTGGCGTCGTCGACCAGCACGCAAGGCAGGCCGGCGCGCAGCAGGTCGTCGACCACCTTGGGCACCGCCTGTTCGTGGTTGTACACCGGGATTACCGCGCAAGGCTTATGCACAGGCGGCCTCCAGCACGATGCGACCGCTGGAGCAGGGCTGCCCGGCGCAGGCGTAGGCGAAGTACAGCTTGCCGCGGTCGGCATCAAAACGCAGGGTCAACAGCAGCTCGTCGCCGGGGCGCACCAGTTGCTGGAACTTGAGCACTTCCATGCCGGCAAAGCGCTGGGCCAGGTGCAAGTGCGACGTGGCCAGGGCGAGCGCCCAGTCGACCTGGACCACGCCCGGCAGCACGGGCGTCTGCGGGAAGTGACCGGGGAAGCAGGCAAGATCCAGGGGCACCGCCAGGCGCAGGTGCAGCTCTTCGCCTTGTCGACTGTGCTCCAGCACCTCCGGCGCCATGCTGCGCGAGGCCAGCAGCAGCGCCTGCAGATCGGCCTGGGGCAGCTTGCCCTGGGTATTGAGAGGCAACTGGCGCACCAGGCGCCAGCGGCGTGGCAGGGCCAGCGCCTCGCAATGGCCGGCCAGGTGCTGGCGCAGGCCGTCGATCACGGCGCGGCGGCCCTGGTTGCGCAGGGCGTGCAGCCCGGCCGGGGTCAGGGCTACCAGGGCGCCGAGGTAGGCGCGGCCTTCCTCGATCATCCCCAGGCGTGCTTCGGCGACCCAGGCATTGGCGCACAGGGCCTGTTCGAGCATGGGCAGCGAGATGCGTTTCTCTTCGAGCTTGACGATGCGGTCCAGCCGGCCGAGCAGGCGGAAGCGCCCGTCGTCGCTGAACTCGGCGGCGTCGGCGCTCTGTTCGACATGACCGGCGGGCAGGTAGGGCGAGGCGATGCGCAGGGCGCCCCGTTCATCCTGGCTCAACTGCACGTCGGCAAAGGGTTGCCACAGCGGTTCGCCCTGACGCCAGGCGATACCGCCGGTCTCGGAGCTGCCGAGGATCTCGGTGGGCCATTGTCCCAGGCGTTGTTGCAGGCTTTCGGCGGCGGCTGGCGGCAGTTCACCGCCGGAGGAGAATACCCTGCGCACCGGGCTCAGGGCCGGCCAGTCGAGGTTGTCGCCCATGCGCTTGAGCAGTGCCGGGCTGGCCACCCAGGCGAACGCCGGGTGCTCGCGGCTGGCGCGTTGCAGGTCTTCGGGAAATGGCAGTTGGCGGCGCTCGAAGCCGCGCCCGGCACACAGTGGCCAGAGTACGCGCAGCAGCAGGCCGTAGATGTGCTGGGTGGCGACACTGCCGATGATCCAGGCCGTGCCGAGGTCCTTGCCCCAGAGCTGCTCCAGGGCATTGACCTCGTTGGCCAGCTGGCGCAGCTGCTTGTCGATGCGCTTGGGCTCACCGCTGGAGCCGGAGGTGCACAGGCTGACGCGGCAGGTGTCGAGGTCGAGGTCGGCAGGCGCGAGGGCCTCATCCAGCAGGTCGTCTAGCTGCTCGTCGGTGGTCAGCCACAGGTCGACCTGGGCCTGCCAGCGCTCACGGGTGGCGGGTTGCAGGTCGGCGGGCAGCAGCACCTCGGCGCCAGCGCGCCAGGCGCCGAGCAGGGCGATGGCCAGCGACGCGGCGTCTTCCAGGTGCACGGCCAGGCGGCGGATCCCGCGCTCACGCAGGCCGCCGGCCAGGCGCAGGGCCTGCAGGCTGAGCTGGGCGTGGTCCAGGGATGGTGCGTGGGTCACCTGGCGCGGGGCGTCCAGCGGGCGCAGCAGGTGTTCGAGGTTGATCCAGTTCATGAGCGTCCTCGCACACGTTGTCTTATCAGCCATTCGACGGCGAACAGCAGGCCCATCGCGGCATAGGCGATCAGCCCGTTGTACAGGGTCCACCAGGCCAGCGGCGCCCACAGGGTCAGGCCCGCGGCGACCAGTCCATTGGCCAGGAAGAACAGGCACCACACCTGCGTCACCCGCCGCGTGTAGCGCACCGCATGGGGCGGCAGATCGGGCTCGCGCAGGCGCGCCAGGCGTTCGGCCACCGGCATGCCGCGCAGCAGGCTGGCGCCGAACAGGGCCAGCATGAAGGCGCTGATCAGCACCGGGTACCAGCGCAGCAGATGCGGACTGTCGGACAGCCCCAGCAGGGCGCAGAACGCCAGCGCCGCCAGCGCCATCCACAGGCTGCCCGGGCGGCGCGGCGTGCTCAGGGCACGGGCCAGCCACAGGCCGCCGAGCAGCAGGCCGAATTGCCAGGGGGCGAAATGGGCCATGCCGAAGTGCACCGCGAAGGGGTACAGCAGCCCGGCCAGCAGCAGGCCGAGGCCGATCAGGCGTTTCATGCCGCCGGGTTGACCAGGCGGTGCACCGCCTCGACCACGTCACCCACGGTGCGTACCGACTTGAAGTCGTCGGCGGCGATCTTCTTGCCGGTCTGGCGCTTGATGTGGTCGATCAGGTCGACGGCGTCGATGCTGTCGATTTCCAGGTCCTGGTACAGGTTGGACTCCAGGGAAATGCTGGTCGGTTGCAGTTCGAACAGCTCGACCAGGGCGTCGCGCAGGATGTTGAAGATGTCTTCACGGGTTTGCATGGTGCGGTCTCAGGCTGCCTGACGAGCGGTGACGAACGCCGCGAGGGTGGCGACGTTGCTGAAATGGTTGCGGGTGTCCTTGGCGTCGGCGTCGATCTTGATGCCGTAGCGCTTCTGGATCGCCAGGCCGAGCTCGAGGGCGTCCACCGAGTCCAGGCCCAGACCTTCGCCGAACAGGGTCTGCTGGTCGTCGATGTCCTGCACGCTGATGTCTTCCAGGCCCAGGGCGTCGATGATCAGTTGCTTGAGGTCACGGTTCAGGTCTTGCTGTGGATCGCTCATCGGCGGCGAGCTCCTTTGTATAGTGCTGGTGCAGGAAATCGTTGAGTCGGCGCGACGCGATCGGCGCCGGGCCCATGGCGGCGAAGGCCTGGAGGTCGATGTCGGCGCCGACGCTGAGGCAGAAGTGCACACGGCGCCAGGGAATGCGGTACCAGGGCTCGTTCTTGGTCAGGGTGGTGGGGCTGACCCGGATGGTCACGGGTGTGATGATCTTCGCACCCCGCAGGGCGATGGCCGCGGCGCCGCGATGAAAGGCGGGGACATGGCCGGGCGCGGTGCGCGTGCCTTCGGGGAAGATGATCAGCGGCTGGCCTTGCTGCAAGGCGGCGACGGCGCTGTCGAGCATGTCCATGCTGCCGTCGTTGCCGATGTACTGGGCCTCGCGCACCGGGCCGCGGGTGAACGGGTTGGCGAACAGGCTGTGCTTGACCACGCAGTTGGCCTGGCGCACCAGGCCGATGAGGAACACCACGTCGATCAGCGAGGGGTGGTTGGCAATGATCATCTGCCCGGGGCTGCCCAGGCGCTCGGCACCCTTGATCTCATAAGTGAGCACGCCGGTCACCTGCATGAAGCGGATGAAGCGCCAGAACAGCCAGCCGATGGTGCGCCGGGCGCGCTGGCGGTGGCGCGTGGCGTCACCCGGCAGGCAGGCGAGCAGGGGGAACACCAGCAGACGCAGGCACAGACCACCCAGGCCGAACAGGCCAAAGCTCAGGGCGGTTGCCAGCAGGCGCCACAGGTAGGCGTCCCGGGGGCGCTCTATGGCTGTCGTTGCCAGTTCCATGTGCGGCGGTTCCAGGTGTGGGAAAGGGATCGGGCACCGCCCAGCGTGGCTTGCAGCCAGCTCAAGGCGTGGGGCAGCGGGGGGCGGGGAGCATCGGGCGATGAGGGGTGGCCTAGTGCCAGTTGCCATTGTCGCCCAGGCGTGAGGCGCAATGCCAGCGCGTAGCCAAATGGCACGTCGTCGATCCAGGGGCCGTAGACCGACGGCGGTTGTTCCTCGGCGATGATCAGCAGCACCGCCGGCGCCCCTTCGCGCAGCAAGGCCGCGGCTTCCAGCAGGCCTTGCTCGAAACCGTCGCCGGCCGCGGCCAGAGCGGTCATCTCGCACGTCTCGCCGCGCAGGATCGACCACAGGCCGATCACGGCATTGTGCACCGAGAGGCTGAACTGGGTGGGCGAGAGCGGCTGCTGTGCGGCCAGGTCGCTGAGGATCGAGAAGGTGCGCGGCGTTTCGCCGTGGCGCGAGACGAACACCAGTGGCATCGGTTCGCAATCCTCGGCCAGTGGCCAGCCCACGGCGAACGCCATGCGTGCGAGCGGGCTCAGGCGGCGGCGTTGCATGGCGGGCAGGAACGAGACGTCCGGCACCTGCTCCACGGCGCATGGGTGCAGGTCATGGGCGGCCCAGGACTGCCAGTCGTCGGGCGTCTGCAGGCCGGGCGCCCAGGCGCGCCATTGGCTGATATCAAAGGTGATCACGGTGCTTGTTACTTCCCGCCCTGTGGGACTTCCTTGCCTTGGGGATGACTCGGAACACAGACCTTGCAGGGTGGCGCTTTGCCGAGTGGCGCGCATTATCCCGGTGACGGAGGTGTGTAGCAATTAGTCGTTACATTCCTGTCAGTCAGACATTGCATTTGCGCAGAAGTATCGAATCGAATCTGCTGCGTAAGGGTTTTCCGACGGCTGGTCAGTGACAGGTTGTCGGTCGCTGGCCGCCCAACTTGAGTGAAGTGCTGGCCATAAGCGGTGCGGCGCCACATACTCGGGCATTCGTTGATACACGGAGGTCTGTCATGCGGCGCGTGGTGTTCAATCAGAAAGGTGGCGTGGGCAAGTCGAGCATTGCCTGCAATCTTGCGGCGGTCAGTGCCAGCGAAGGCTATCGGACCCTGCTGATCGACCTGGATGCCCAGGCCAACTCGACCCAGTACCTCACCGGCCTGACCGGCGACGACATTCCCATGGGCATCGCCGACTTCTTCAAGCAGTCGCTGTCCAGCGGGCCGTTCGCCAAGAAGAACAAGGTCGACATCTACGAAACCCCCTTCGACAACCTCCACGTGGTGACCGCCACCCCGGAGCTGGCCGACCTGCAGCCCAAGCTCGAGGCCAAGCACAAGATCAACAAGCTGCGCAAACTGCTCGACGAGCTGGATGAAGACTACGAGCGGATCTACATCGATACGCCGCCAGCGTTGAACTTCTACGCGGTTTCCGCGCTGATCGCTGCCGATCGCGTGCTGATCCCCTTCGATTGCGACAGCTTCTCGCGCCAGGCGCTGTACGGCCTGCTGGCCGAGATCGACGAACTCAAGGAAGACCACAACGACGAGCTGATGGTCGAGGGCATCGTGGTCAACCAGTTCCAGTCACGGGCCAGCCTGCCCCAGCAGATGCTCGACGAGCTGCTGGCCGAAGGCCTGCCGGTGCTGCCGGTTTACCTGGGCAGCTCGGTGAAGATGCGCGAGTCCCACCATGCCAGCCTGCCGCTGATCCACCTGGAGCCACGGCACAAACTGACCCAGCAGTTCGTCGAGTTGCATGATCTGCTGGAGCGCAGCGCCTAGACGGTACTTGCGAGCAGTACCGATCCTGACTAAAATCTACCAAAACGGGAGATTGCGCCGGGATGCGTATTATTGCAAAGCGATCGTTGGTCCGGTTCTGGGAGCTGCCCGGGCATGAGGATGCCAAGGCGCCCCTGGAAAGCTGGCATGACCTGGTGCTCAAGGCCGATTGGTGTTCTCCACAGGACGTGAAGGCGCAGATCAGCAATGCCAGCATCTGCGCGAACAATCGTGTGGTGTTCAACATCGGCGGCAACAAGTATCGGCTCGTGGTGGAAATGCAGTATCGGGCAGGTATTGCCTGGGTGAAATTCGTCGGAACGCACAAGCGCTATGACGAGATCGACGTGGAGACGATCAATGAATATTAAGCCCATTCGCAGTGATGATGACCTGCAGGCCGCCTTCAAGCGGCTGGAAGCCATTTTCCAGGCCGAAGCCGGGACGCCGGAGGCGGATGAAATGGAAGTGCTTGTGACATTGATCGAAGTTTATGAGAACAAGCACTATCCGATTCATTCAGCGGGCCCGATCGAGGCGATCAAGTTCTGCATGGACCAGCAAGGGCTGACGCCGCGTGATCTTGAGCGCTATATCGGTCCGAGCGGTCGCGTTTCCGAAGTATTGAACGGCAAGCGAGGCTTGAGCCTCTCGATGATCAAGCGCTTGCATGATGGTCTGAGGATTCCCTATGAGTCCCTTCTGGCCAGTGTGTGAGCGTATCTAGACTCCTTGCCCGCGCAACCACTCCAGCAACGACTGCAGCGGAAACGCCCCAGCCTGGCGCGCCACTTCACGGCCATTCCTGAACAGGATCAAGCTGGGGATCGAGCGGATACCGAGCTGGCCGGCGAGGTTACGGTTGGCCTCGCTGTCGAGCTTGGCCAGGCGGCAGCGGCCGGCGAGCTGGCGCGCGGCCTGTTCGAACACCGGGGCGAAACTCTTGCAGGGGCCGCACCAGTCGGCCCACACATCCAGCAGCAACGGCAGGTCGCCCTTGATCTGGGCGGCGTAGGTGCTCTCGTTCAGGTCGAAGGGCTGAGCGAGCAGCACGTCCTGCTTGCAGCGGCCGCATTTGGGGCTGTCGCCCAGGCGCTCGGCGGGTAGGCGGTTGAGGCCGTTGCAGTGGGGGCAGGGGATTACCAGGGGTTCGGACATTTTATCTCCTTGATATTGCTGGGGCTGCTGTGCAGC